>DATHRP010000338.1:0-3194 GCA_035465195.1 Afifellaceae bacterium
ATGATCGGCGAGGCGATGAGCCCGCGCACCAGGATGATCTGCCCGGTGCCGAGCTCTTCGCTGGCAAGCTTCGTCGCCGCGTCGTTGAAGACGAACGCCGCCATGGCCAGCAGCATGAGCATAATCGCCTTGCGATTGTCCGGCGCGGTGATGGAAGGGAGCATGGAGATCAGCCGTAAGAGAGCACGGCTCTATAGCACGAAAAAGCCGGCCGCGATGGGCCGGCCGCGAATATCAGCCATGCGTTCCGAGTGGCGGGGCCTAGCCGCCGGTGACGCTCATGTGGCGGCTGACGCTCGGCCGGTTGTTGCGCCGGTCGATGACGAAATCGTGACCCTTGGGCTTGCGAGAGATCGCCTCGTCGATCGCTGCCATCAGCAGGTCGTTGCCTTCCGAGGCCCTGAGCGGTTCGCGCAGATCCGCCGCGTCGTCCTGGCCGAGGCACATGTAGAGCGTGCCCGTGCAGGTGACGCGGACGCGGTTGCAGCTTTCGCAGAAATTATGGGTCATCGGCGTGATGAAGCCAAGCCGCCCGCCGGTCTCCTTGACCTCGACATAGCGCGCCGGGCCGCCGGTCTTGTACGGGATGTCCTCCAGCGTGAAGCGTTCCGCCAGGTTCGCCCGCACCATGGATAGCGGCAGGTACTGGTCGGTCCGATCGCCGTCGATATCGCCCATCGGCATGGTCTCGATCAGCGTCATGTCCATGCCTTCGCCGTGGGCCCAGCGGATCATCGTCTCGATCTCGTCGTCGTTGACGCCCTTCAGCGCCACCGTGTTGATCTTGACGGCAAGCCCGGCCTCCCGCGCCGCACTGATACCGCTCATCACCTTGCCGATCTCGCCCCAGCGGGTGATCGCCTTGAATTTCGCCTTGTCCAGCGTATCGAGCGAGACGTTGATCCGACGCACGCCGGCGTCGTGGAGTTCGCCCGCGAACCGGTCCAGCTGCGAGCCGTTGGTGGTCACCGTCAGCTCGTCCAGCTTGCCGTCCCCGATATGCCGGCCGAGCGCCCTGAACAGCGACATGATGTTGCGCCGGACCAGCGGTTCGCCGCCAGTCAGCCGGAGCTTGCGCACGCCCTTGTCGACGAATGCCGTGCACAGCCGGTCCAGCTCCTCCAGCGTCAAGAGGTCCCGCTTTGGCAGGAACGTCATGTCCTCGGCCATGCAGTACACGCAGCGGAAGTCGCAGCGGTCCGTCACCGAAACGCGCAGATAGGTGATCGCGCGCCCGAAGGGATCGATCATCGGGCCTTCTGCGGCGGCGTTTTCCGGTGAATTGCGTGGCAGTCTGATATCGGGCACGTTTTCTCCAATCCGGCGAGCTCTGGCCGGCTCGTTGTATCTCCAATCTAATGGCATTGGCGGCGGCGTCAATGAGCGCCCTTGCCGCGGCGGCAAAACCCGTTAACTGTCTGGCCGGCAACGCATACCCGGGAGCATGCCCTTGTCCGAGATATGGCCCACCGAAATCAGGCTGCGCAAGGACCGCAGATCGCTGGCGGTCACATTCGACGACGGCTCGGCTTTCGACCTGCCGGCGGAGTATCTGCGCGTCATGTCGCCGTCGGCGGAAGTCCAGGGCCATTCGCCCGATCAGCGCAAGACCGTCGGCGGCAAGAAGGAGGTCGAGATCATCAAGGTCGAGCCGATCGGCAATTACGCCGTGCGGCTCACCTTCGACGACCTGCACGATACCGGGATCTTCTCCTGGGATTATCTGGTCAAACTGGGCCGCGAACGGGAAACCCTCTGGTCGGACTATCTGCGCGAACTTGAGGAAAAGGGCCTGACGCGCGAGCGCTAGAGCATGTTCAGGAAAAGTGGGAATCGGTTTTCCGGTTCGAACATGCGACCACCCTAGTCCTTCGCCTGCTGCTTCTTGAGCCAGGTGGCGAACGCCACGATCGCGTCGATATCCTCAAGCCGGATATCGACGGTCTTGCTCGTCGGCAGGGCGTCTCCCGGCGGCGCAACGCCCTCGAAGCGAATCACCGACGGATGCGGCAGGCGGGTGTGGAATGTGCTGAAACGCTCGTGCCAGTCGTCGAGTGCCGTCACCAGCAGCTTGAACGAAGGGGTCGAGGCGATGCCGGTGAAGGGCGTCGCCTCGTCGACGACGTGGCAGCGGGAGCAATGCTGCTTGGCGATCGCGCGGCCGCGTTCAACGTCGGATTCCGCCGATGCCATGCCTCCCAGGCCGATGAGTGTTACGGCGGCCAACGCCGATCTTGTTGTCCTGGCCATGGCGGATTTTAGACGCGGGACGGCCGTTTCCGCAAACCCTCATCGGGGCGAAAAGAAAGCCGGCCCGAGGCCGGCTTGCGGGAGAAGTCGAAGGGAGGAGGAGTGTTCGGGATCAGCGCGTGACGACGACCTTGGTGCCAACCTTCACTCGTTCATAGAGATGGGTGACATCGTCGTTGGTCATGCGGATACAGCCCGACGAAACGGCCTGGCCGATTGTCCAGGGCTCGTTCGAGCCGTGGATGCGATAGATCGTTGATCCGATGTAGAGCGCGCGGGCGCCCAGCGGGTTGTTGATGCCGCCTTCCATGTAGGTGGGCAGGTCAGGCTGGCGCTTGCGCATGGCCGGTGGCGGGGTCCAGCCCGGCCACTCCGCCTTGCGGCTGATCCGGTTGGTGCCGGCCCACTGGAAGCCTTCCCGGCCCACGCCGACGCCGTATTTGATCGCCTTGCCGTCTTCCATCACGTAATAGAGCCGGCGTTCGGTCGTATCTATGATGATGGTGTTCGCCTTGTAGGGCCCTTCATAGTCGATGACCTCGCGCTTGACCGGCGATTTGCCGCCGTAGCGCATGCCGGGCACGTACTCGACCCATTTCTTGCTGCTCGGATCGTAGATCTGGTAGGCGTCGGCCTGAGATACGGTCATGGCCGTCAGTATCGAGCCCAGCCCGAACGCGATTCCCGCCAAAATGAGTCCGCTACGGTTCATGAATGCCCCCGCGAGTCAGTTTGTCATGAGGTCTAGATTTAGCCTTTATTCGTTGAAGGCCGATTATCAGGCAAGACCAACCTGAGGTTATCCGCGGCTCCCGGGACATTTTTTGACGACCTGTGGCGCGAAGGACACGCATAACCCGTTAACTTTCCGCGGCGCATGCATTTCATCGCTCCGGATCATCTGTTATGCGGACCGCACGCCAGAGGCGCCCAATCGCGCATGA
>DATHRP010000339.1:0-3987 GCA_035465195.1 Afifellaceae bacterium
GCCGGCTCGATCGCATCCAATTCGACGGCCTCGCCGTCATCGTCCATCACGGTGACGCGCGGCGCCTCTTCGGCGACGACCCGGACGGTGAGTACGGAATGTTCAGGAACGCTGGGGCGCAGCGCATCGGCGACCGCTAAATCGGTCTCGGTGCGCTCGCGCGTCAGGAAGACGGGCGGCTGGCGCGTATAGGCCGGCGGATCGATCCAGGCGTCGATCCGAGCGGAAACGGTCGCGGGAACCGGCGCCGTGACCGCGGTGAACGCCTCGCCGAGCCGGTTGAGATATTCGCCGTTGGCGACGAAGAAGGCGGCGGCCAGCAGAACGGGCACGACGAAGCGCCAGGCGTTCGGATCGCGCCGGGCCATCTGCGGATCCGGCACGCCGGCGCGCAGGTTCTCCATCTGGGCGAGCAGTCGCTTGCGGTGCGCGGTCCACAGTGCGCGGGCGGCCGGGTCGTCGGAGACCTTCGACAGCGTGTCGCGCAGGCCGCTCGCCGGGCGGTGGTCGAGACCGGACTGCACCTCGACGCGGTGAACGGCGCTGGCCTCTTCCGGAAGCTCGAAGCGGACCAGCCGGACAAGGCTGTAAGCGAGCGCCAGGCCGAGAGCACCCAGCATGCCGAGCCGCATCAGGTCCGGTACGATACGCCAGACGCCGAGCCAGGAGAGCGCGACGAACAGACCGACAATGGTGAGGACCGGCAACAGCCGCGGCCAGACCGCTTCCCAGATCAGCGCGGCTCTGGCGCGCAGCACGGCCCGTTCGAGCCGGCCGAGCGGTGCGGAATCGGGTTGAATTCCGGGGTCTGCGTTGCGTTCGCTCGTCATCTGGCCCTCGGCCATGGGGTACCGCCGCTTGGTGTTTCAGACGGGAATCAAGATAGCACACGCCAGCAACAAGGCGATAGCTGGGCGATCACAATTGCCGGAACTGGAAGCCGCCGCCGATGGCGGAAAACCATGGGATTTCAGCCAATCCAGTCGGGAACCGCGTCGAGTCCGATCATTTCGTCATAGTCCGGCCGCCGGCGCACGATGGCATAACGATCACCGTCGACCAGCACTTCCGGCACCAGCAGCCTGGAATTGTATGTCGACGACTGGACTGCGCCGTAGGCGCCTGCCGAGTAGATCGCCAGCAGGTCACCGGCCGCGACCTCGGGCAGCGCCATGTCGCGGGCGAGGAAATCGCCACTCTCGCAGACCGGGCCGACCACGTCGCAGACGATTTCCTCGCCGGCGCTCGTCTCGTTGACCGGTGCGATGCGGTGGTAGGCGTCGTAGAGCGTCGGGCGGATCAGGTCGTTCATCGCCGCGTCGACGATGAGGAAGGTCTTGCCTTCCGATTTCTTCACGTAGATCACCCGGGTGACCAGGATACCGGCGTTTCCGGCGATCAGCCGGCCCGGCTCGAAGACGACCTGGCAGTCCAGTTCCCTGACGTGGCGGCGGACTACCTCGGCATAGTCGGCCGGCAGCGGCGGCGGCTGGTTGTCGTGGCGGTAGGGAATGCCGAGCCCGCCGCCGAGATCGACATGCTCGATCGCGTGGCCGTCCTGGCGGAGCGCCCGGACCAGCTCGCCGAGCCTGGAAAAGGCAGCGTCGAACGGATCGAGGGCGGTGATCTGGCTGCCGATATGCATGTCGATGCCGACGATGCGAAGACCCGGCAGGGCGCCGGCGCGGCCGTAGACCTCGCGGGCGCGGTTCCATGCGATGCCGAACTTGTCGGCCTTGCGGCCGGTGGAAATCTTTTCGTGGGTGCCGGCATGGACGTCCGGGTTGATGCGCAGCGAGACCGGCGCCTCGACGCCCATGGTGGCGGCGATCGCCGACAGCGCCTCGAGCTCCGGCACCGATTCCACGTTGCAGCAGTGAATGCCGGTCTCCAGCGCGAACCGCAGCTCGCCGGCGGTCTTGCCGACGCCGGAGAACAGGATGCGCTCCGGCGGCACGCCGGCGGCCAGCGCACGCCGCAACTCGCCCTCCGACACGATGTCGGCGCCGGCGCCGAGCCGCGCCAGCGTTGCGATGACGGCCTGGTTGGAATTGGCCTTCATGGCGTAGCAGATCATGTGCGGCACGTCGGCGAACGCCTGCTCGAAGACCTGGTAGTGCCGCGTCAGCGTCGCCGTCGAATAGCAGTAGAACGGCGTGCCGACATCGTCAGCGATATCGGCGACGCCGACATCCTCGGCGAAGAGAACGCCCTGTCTGTGCTCGAAATGGTGCATCGGCGCGGATCGCGGCTCAGATCAGGGGATCCAGGATGAACGGCCGGTCGGGCCCGGTCTTCTTCTGGAACGGCCGTTTCGGCTCCTGCGGAGTCGTCGTTGCCGTCGTCGTCGCCGGCTGCGCGGCCTTCGACTCCGGCGGCAGTTCCAGGCTGCCGCGGCGGCCGCAGGCGGAAAGCGCCAGCGAAATGGCAAGGCAGACGATGACGGACCGGGTCAATGGCATGGCGACGCTCCCTGACACCGGACTATGCTTTTGCCTTGCCGGTTGCAAGCCTTTCCAGCCAGCCTGTGGCGGCGGCGCGGACATTTTCCGGCGCCGTGCCGCCGTAGCTCTTGCGGCTGTTGACCGAGGCCTCCACCGAAAGCACCGAATAGACCTTGTCGGTGATCGCCGGATGCACCGCCTGAAGGACGTCGAGCGGCACCTCTTCCAGGGTGATTCCTCGGTTCGCTGCTTCCGCCACGATGCGGCCCGTGACGTGATGTGCCTCGCGGAACGGCAGGCCGGCCTCGCGGACCAGCCAGTCGGCGAGGTCGGTGGCGGTGGAGAAGGCGGCGCCGGCTGCCTTGCGCAGCGTGTCGATGTCGGGCTGCATGTCGCCGACCATGCCGGTCATCACGGCGAGCGACAAAGCGAGGTTCGGCATGGCGTCGAAGAGCTGCTCCTTGTCCTCCTGCATGTCCTTGGAATAGGCGAGCGGCAGGCCCTTCATGACGACCAGCAGCGCGTTCAGCGCGCCGACGATGCGACCCGCCTTGGCGCGCACCAGTTCGGCGGCGTCGGGGTTGCGCTTCTGCGGCATGATCGAGGAGCCGGTCGAGAAGCGGTCGGACAGGCGGATGAAGCCGAACTGCGCGGTAGACCAGATCACCAGTTCCTCGGCGAAGCGGGAAAGATGCACGGCGCAGATCGAGGCCGCCGCCAGCGTCTCCAGCGCGAAGTCGCGGTCCGACACAGCATCGAGCGAATTGGCGGCCGGCCTGTCGAAGCCGAGCGCCTCGGCCGTCATCTGCCGGTCGATGGCGAACGCCGTGCCTGCCAGCGCGGCGGCGCCGAGCGGGCTTTCGTTCAGCCGGGTGCGGGCGTCGGCGAAGCGGCCGCGGTCGCGCGACAGCATCTCCACATAGGCCATGAAATGGTGGCCGAGAGTGACCGGCTGGGCGCTCTGCATGTGGGTGAAGCCCGGCATCACGGTATCGGCATGGCTGAGCGCGGCCTCCGCCAGCGCCCGCATCAGGGCTGCGATCTGGTGGTCGATCTCGTCGATGGCGTCGCGCACCCAGAGCCTGAAGTCGGTGGCCACCTGGTCGTTGCGCGAGCGCGCGGTATGGAGCCGTCCGGCCGGTTCGCCGATCAGCTCCTTCAGGCGCGCCTCGATGTTCATGTGGATGTCTTCGAGCTCGCGCGAAAAGGTGAACTTGCCTGCGGCAATTTCTGACGCGATCGTGTCTAGACCTTGAACGATCTTTGCCGCATCGTCATCTGAGATGATGCCTTGGCGGGCCAGCATGCGGGCATGCGCCTTCGAGCCGCTGATATCCTGCGCGGCCAGGGCCTTGTCGAAATCAATGGAGGCATTGATCTCTTCCATTATCGCGTCCGGTCTTTCCTTGAACCGGCCGCCCCACATGCGGTTTGGCATCTCTGTCCGACTTTCAACTAGACGTTCGTTAAAACTGGTAACAGCAAGACGATGAAGCGAAATCTGATCCTGGCTGTTGTCGCGCTGATCGCCGCCGGTGCCGCC
>DATHRP010000340.1:0-6385 GCA_035465195.1 Afifellaceae bacterium
CGGGCGGCAAGGTCCATCGGCCGGTAGACGCTGGCCAGAACGTAGGCGCCGGGACCCCAGGCTTCGGTGACGGGGATTTCCACCGTCGCGCCGTCGGCCGGCACGTCGACGGCAACCCGTTCGATCAGCCGGTTGTCGACCACCAGGACCTCGGCCTTGCCGGCGAACGGCGCCTCGATATGCACCTCGGCCGTGTCGCCGACCGCGTAGAGGTTCCTGTCGAGCGAGACCTTCAGGGTCTCCGGCGTGTCGAGCGCCTTCGCCTCGACATACCAGCCGGCATTGAAACGGGCGCTGGCCGGCACGGCCCGGCCGCCGGCGCTGACGGTCAGTTCGTAGCCGCCCCACTCGACATTGGCGTCGATCCGCGCCGGCTTGCCGGCGACGAGATCGACGGTGCCGGTATCGATGCGCCGCTTGCGATAGATCGTCTTGTAGTTCCAGCGCCCGTTGGTGCGGTACCACTGGTAATCGGTCTCCACCTTGGAGAGCGTCCACTCCGCGCCGGCAAGGTCGGACGGAATATCCGCCGCGCCGACGGCGATGGCATCGAACTGGACGGAACTGTTCTGCCCGGCCGCGCCGTCGAACAGCGGTCTCAGGCCGATACGCAGGCCTTCGTCCATGACCGGCAGCGTCAGCGAGCGCTCGACCGGGCGCCCGCTGGTGTCGGCGACCTGGGCGTAGACCGTGGCCGTGAGCGGCCGCGTGGCGCTCGCCGCCGCCGGCAGCGGTGCCTCAAGGTAGACATGGCCGTTCTCGTCGGTCTGCGTCGATTCGAATGCGTCGCTGACCGGCTGGTCTTCCTCGTCGGCAAGGCCGAACATGTACCCGGCGAACGCGTCGAGCGTGCGTACGGGCGTCAGGCTGATGCGGCCGGACACGTCGAGGCCGGCAGCCGGCGCGCCGTAGAGATAGCGCGCGTCGATGTTGAGCGGCAGCGGTCCGTCGGCGGCGACGGTGTTGTCGTTGACCCCGATCGTGAAATCGAGCCGCTCCGGCAGGAAGTCCTCTACCAGGTAGCTCGCCTCGGCGAGCGCCGCACCGTCCGGATCGGAATAGACGCCGACGCGCCACGAGCCGCGCATCGCGTTGCCGGCGATATCGATATCGCTCACCGAGCCGCCGGCCGACTGTTCGCCGACCAGCCGGCGCTCGGCCTCCTTGCCGTCGGGTCGGTGCACGATCAGCGTGAGCGGCAGGCCGTCGACGGCGTCGGCCGTGGCATCGCGCACCAGCGCGCTGGCATGGACCGTCTCGCCCGGCCGGTAGATGCCGCGGTCGACCGTCAGGTAGACGTCGAGCGGCCCCGGCGGTTCGCGGCCTTCGACGCCGCGGTCGGTGAGATCGATCTGCGATCGCGTCAGATCGAGGAAACTGTAGTCGCCGCCGTCCGCATCGGTCTCGGCGACCAGCATGGCCGGCGCCAGGCCGCCCTCGCCGCGCGCCAGGCCGGCATCGAAGACCGCGCTTCCCGTCTCGTCGCTGACGCCGGTCGCCAGGATCTGGTTGTTTTTGGCAATGAGCCGCACGTTCACGCCGGCGAGCGGTTCGGCGCTGGTCAGCGAGCGCACCATTGCGTGGAAGCCGTCGGACCCGGAGACGGCGGAAATGCCGAGGTCGGTGACGATGAACCATTGCGTCGCCCGCGGTTCCCACTCACGCACGTCGCTGGGCGCCGATGCGATCAGCACATAGGCGCCGGGCTCGATCTCCGCCGTGATCGCGCTGACGGGAATGGCACTGACCACCTCGCCGTTCAGCCGCTCCTCGACCTCGACCGTGCCTTCCCAGACGAACTGGCCGGTCTCCGAGGCGAGCCGGTCGCCCTGATAGGAATTGAGCTGTGAAAGGAATTGCCCGTCGCCGAGCGTCTGCACCAGTGCGCGGTCGCCGACGCGGTAGAGCTTGGCATTGACCGTCGGCGTATTGACGGTGACGACGGGGATCGTCGCATCGTCGTTGCCCGGCAGCACATAGGCCGTGCCCGGGAAGCGGACCGAGGGTTGCCGGTCGCGGACATAGATGTCGAGTGGGATCGAATTCTCGATCGTCTCGCCGTCGGCCGCCGGCAGGCCGGCGCGCACGTTGATGGCGTAGCGTTCGCCGTGCTTGACGCCATCGATGCAGATTTCCCGCGCCGCGGCCTCGATCGCCAGGTTCTGGCCGCCCTCCACGCGCACATAATCCGACGCGTCAAAACCGGTCGCCGGCAGTTCGTCGGAGAAGACCAGACAGATCTGCGGCGATGCGGCATCGGAATCGACCCTGTGTTCCAGCAGGCGGAAACCGTGCTGAGAAACCGCCAGGTCGTAGGCTGTCCGCACGCGCGGATTGTCGGCAAGTTGCAGGCTGGCGCGGTAGGCGCGGATCGCCGGCTTCCAGGACTGCGCGTCGCCGAGGGTTCGGCCGAGCCAGTGCAACGCCAGTGCCCGGTCGGCTTCGGAACGGGCGGCGAGGTAGAGGTTGGCCGCGACGGCAACGCGCATGCGCTGGAGTTCCTGGCGTTCCCGCCACTGATCGGTCTGGATGGCGAAGACGGCGCTCATCAGGCCGCCCCAGGTATCGAAGCCTGTCGGATCGAGCGCCAGCGCGTCACGGAACAGGTCCGCCGCCCGGCGCGGATCCTTGGCGTCCAGCGCCTGGTGGCCGGCGCTGATCACCGCTGCGGCGTTGAGGCCGCGCGTCTGGCGTCGTTCGATTTCCTCGGCCATCTGGTCGGCCTGGTCCATGTAGCTTTTTGGCAGGAAGGCCAGTTCCGCCCGCCGTTCGCCCTTCATGTCCGGATCCGCCGCCGTCGCCGTGACGACCTGGCCGGAAACGGCGCCAGCCACCGACCGCAGCTCGCCGATGGTTTCCTTCTTGAAGCACCAGCCCGCCGAGACATTGTATGTGAAGGCCTTGCAGCGTTCCTCGCCGAGGCAGGCCGCCTGGCAGGCGTCCAGCGTCACGTCCTTGAGGATGTCATAGTCGCCGCCGAAATAATCCGCGTCCTCCGACACGACGATCCGGCGCTCGCTCTGCTGCGCAAAGGCCGGAACAGACGCGAAGATGGCCGGCGCGGCAGCGAAACCGCAGACAAGCAGAATGTGCAGGAAGGCAGACAGGATCCGTTTCATTGTAACCACCGTTGAAACGCCCCTTCCTCGGTTCCTATAACACGGAACCGGCCTTCCGCGTCACCCCTTTTGCAAATCCGGCGGCCATCCTTCCCCAACGCAATCATGAGAAGCAACGGTCAGGCATCTCGCGGAAAAGTGTTCGGGCGACCGGAACAGTCGTTCCGGAATGCCACCATCAGAGGTTGCGATATCCCCGGATTCCTGCTCCGGCGGAAATATTCTGTTGCAGCATCAAATAAAGTTGATCTACTGATCGGGTGAGCTGGGGCCTCGGCCGGTGCGCTCCGCCGAAGCGAAGCGGGCCGGCCAACCGTTGGAAAGGATGAGTTTGGAGTCCGCTGTATCAGGCTGATCAGCCGGCCTGCCCGCGCGTTCGATCGGGACACCTGCCGCAAGGCATCGCAGCAAGCTTCCGCATCCTTCGTGGCCGTCGTACCGGCGGTCCTGCGGTCGTGTCGCCGGGACCGGTTTTCCACTCCGTGAAGCCTCGATCGAGCGCTTCTCGCCCCGGACAGTCGCGGTTCCTCCACTCATCGGAATGAAGCGAAGTCAGGACAAAGCGAAGTCAAGGGACCTATCCATGAGCAGGCGAATTCTGGTCATCAATCCGAACACCGCACAGAAGACGGCAGAAGACATGGAACGGCAGTGCCGCGAAATCGCCGCGCCCGGCACCACGGTCGACGGCACCTACATCAAGCCGCGGCCGGGCTTCTCGAGCTACAAGGTCTTCAGCTACGTCGACCTCGCCATCTGCACGGTCGAATCCATCAAGATCGCCTGGCAGGCCCGCAACGATTATGACGGCATCATCGTCGCCGGCTTTTCCGACGTCGGCGTCGACGCCATGAAGGAGATGCTGACCATACCGGTCCTCGGTATCGCCGAGACTTCCTATCACATCGCCTCGCTGCTCGGGCACCGGTTCACCGTGCTGACCGGCACGGCGAAATGGACCCCGCCGAAGCACGATTACGTCCGCGCGCTCGGCGTCGAGACCAAGGCGGCGAGCTTCAGGCCCTACAGCGAATGGGATTCGAACGATACCTTCGAAGAACTGAAGGCGCGGATCATAAAGGTCTCCCGCGCTGCGATCGAGGAAGACGGCGCCGAGGTGGTGATCCTGGGCGGCGGGCCGCTGGTCGGCTACGGCAAGCTGATCGAAGCGGAGATCGGCATCCCGGTGATCGACCCGACGCTCGCGACATTCAAGTTCATGGAAGCCCTGCTCGACCTCGGCCACACCCACGCAAAGGTCGGACGCTGGAAACCGCCGCTCGATTCGCTCGGCGATGCCGGCGGTGCGATCGACTACGACCGCGGCTGGCTGGACGAGAAATAGGGCCGGCGTTCGCCGGCAAAGCGTGGCACGTCATGGACGACCTGCATACCGATACCGTTCCCGTCGGAGAGACGCCGGCCGCCGATCCGCGCTTCGCCGGTCCGGCGACGAAGGTCTACGACGACATATTCCGGATCGTCGACGAACAGGCCCGCCTGCGCCCCGACGCCCTGGCGATCGAGGACAAGGCTGACGCAGCGATCACCTATGCCAAGCTGTTGTCGAAGGTCTGCGGCCTGGTCAAGGCGTTCCGCGCCTGCGGCATCGCCCGCACGTCGCGCGTCGCGATCGTGCTGCCGAACGGCGCCGAACTGGCGGTGGCGCTCCTCGGCGTGACGTCGACGGCGGCGAGCGTGCCGTTCAATCCGGCCTACCGCAGAGAAGAGTACGAATCCTACTTCAGCGAGATCGGCGTCGACTACCTGCTCACGCGCCGCAATTTCGAGACCGAGGCGCGTACCGTCGCGAGAGAGCGGAACATCCCCGTGATCGAGCTGTCCGACGACAGCGCGATGCAGCTTGAGATCGACGGGATGCCACTCGACAGCGATCCGCAAGACATGCCCTCCGGCTGGCGCGAAGACCTGACCGGCGCGGACGATGTCGCGCTGATCCTGCTCACGTCCGGTTCGACCGGCCGGTCGAAGAAGGTGCCGCTCACCCACCGCAATATCTGCGTGTCCGTCGCCGACATCTGCCGCACGCTGGAATTGACGCCGGACGACAAGTGCCTGTGCATGTGGGAGCAGTTCCATGTCGGCGGCCTTGTCGACCTGCTGCTCGTACCGCTGGCGAGCGGCGGTTCCGTGGTCTGCGCCGGCGGCTTCGACGCGCCGCTCTATTACGACCTCCTGGAGCGCAAGCAGCCGACCTGGTTCCAGGGCGTGCCGACGACGCTCTACGAACTGTCTCGGCTGGCGAAGCGCTCTTCGGTCGATCCCCACGCCGCGCCGCTGCGCTTCATCCGCTCGGTCGCCTCGTCGCTGTCGCCGCAGCTGATGCAGGAGATCGAGGACCTGTTTGACGTACCGGTGGTGCAGACCTTCGGCATGACCGAGGCCGGCCCACTGATCACCACCAACCGGCTGCCGCCCGGACGGCGGAAGCCCGGTTCCGTCGGATATTCGTGCGGCCCCGACATCCGCATCGTCTCGCCGGACGGCCGCGACCTGCCGGTCGGCGAGATCGGCGAGATCGTCATCCGCGGGCCGAACGTCATTTCCGGCTACGAGGACGCGCCGGAGGCGAACGCCCATTCGTTCCGCGACGGCTGGTTCCGCACCGGCGACACCGGTTATCTGGACGAGGACGATTTCCTGTACCTGACCGGGCGGCTGAAGGAGATGATCAACCGCGGCGGCGAGAAGATCACCCCGCAGGAGATCGACGACGTCCTGCTGACCCATCCGGCGATCGCCCAGGCCGCCTCGTTCAGCGTGCAGCACCGCACGCTCGGCGAGGATGTCGCCGCCGCGATCGTGCTGCGCACGCCCGACGCCATCGACGAGAACGAGATCCGCGCCTTCGTCGGCAGCAAGCTTGCCGATTTCAAGGTGCCGCAGAAGGTCATGATCCTTCAGGCGATGCCGCGCGATCCGATCGGCAAGATCAACCGTCTGTCGCTGTCGACGCTGGCCGACGCCGAGGTGCGGGCGAAGCCGGCGGAGGCCGCCTCGGGCGAGACGGAAAAACGGATCGGCCAAATCTGGGCGGAGGAACTGGGGCTCGACGATGTCGGCGCCGGCGACAATTTCTTCGCGCTCGGCGGCGATTCGCTGTCCGGCGTGCGCGTTGTGCTGACGCTGGAGGAGGCCTTCGACGTCCAGCTTCCCGCCAACATGCTGGTCAACCACGCGACGGTCCGACAGATGGCCGCGCTGATCGACAGCGGCACCCTGCCGCCGCGCGGCGACGGATCGTC
>DATHRP010000341.1:0-5037 GCA_035465195.1 Afifellaceae bacterium
CTTGGCGATCTCCTCGTCGTTGCTCAGCACCAGTCCGCCCCGCGGGCCGCGCAAGGTCTTGTGGGTGGTGGACGTCGCCGCGTGGGCAAAAGGAAACGGGCTCGGGTGCAGGCCGGCGGCGACCAGCCCGGCGAAATGCGCCATGTCGACCAGCAGATAGGCACCGACGCTGTCGGCGATCTCGCGGAAGCGCTTGAAATCGAACGTCCGGCTGTAGGCCGAGCCGCCGGCGATGATGATCTTCGGCTTGTGCTCGCGGGCCAGCTCTTCCATCTGGTCGAAGTCGATCCGCGCGTCCTGCTTGCGCACGCCGTACTGCACCGCCTTGAACCATTTTCCCGAGAGGTTCGGCCGCGCGCCGTGGGTCAGATGGCCGCCGGCGTCGAGGCTGAGCCCGAGGATCGTGTCGCCCGGCGTGGCCAGCGCCAGGAAGACGGCCTGGTTCGCCTGGCTGCCGGAGTTCGGCTGCACGTTGGCGAACCCGCATCCGAAAAGCTTCTTGACCCTCTCGATCGCCAGGTCCTCGGCGATGTCCACGAACTGGCAGCCGCCATAGTAGCGCCGCCCGGGATAACCCTCGGCATACTTGTTGGTGAGCACCGAACCCTGCGCCTCGAGCACGGCGCGCGAGACGATGTTCTCCGAAGCGATCAGCTCGATTTCCTGCTGCTGGCGACCGAGCTCCGATCGGATCGCGGCAAAGATCTCGGGATCGGCATCGGCGAGCGAGGTCGAAAAGATACCGGACTGCACCCCGGTGGCGGGTGCCGGGTTGGTTTGCGACATGTCGGGACTGCTTCCAGGAAACGTCGTTGCACGATGGCTGCATGCGCCCACATTCAGCCAAGCTCGCATGGCCGATATCACACACGGCAGGCGCCGCCAAGCAACGCCTGCGTCGCCGGCAGCGCAAAAACGCCGCATCGGCGCGGTGACGGCCTTATTGCGGGATCGGCGAACCGATCAGTTCGTCAGGCTGGTTCAGCGCAACCGTGCCGGTGCTGTCGTAATTGTAGATGTCGTCGCGGAAATGGATGATCCCGTCACCGGTCGTCCAGGCCGTGAAATAGACGGTGTACAGTTCCGGCATATCCTGCACTTCCTCGTCCACACGCTCGCCGGAGCGGATGACACGGTCGACGTCGGCCCGCGTGTAGCCGTTGCCGCGCAGCACCCAACTCACCAGCTCGCGGACATTGTGCACCCGCACGCAACCGGACGATTCGAACCGGTAGTCGGACCCGAATAGGCCCTTCGACGGCGTATCGTGCAGGAACACGGCATGCGGATTGTGAAAATTCATCCGGATGGAGCCGAGCGAGTTCTGGTCGCCCGGATCCTGCCGGAACATGTAGTCCACGGCCTCGTCGGAATTCCAGTCGACCTGCTCCGGCTGAAGCTCATCGCCCTGCTGGGTGTAGATCCTGATGCGGTTCTTGGCCAGGTAGTCCGGCTCCTTCTGCATCTTCGGGATCAGATCGCGCCGGATGATGCTCTTCGGCACCGTCCAAAACGGGTTGAAGTTGATCTCGTGGATCTTGCTGGAAAGCAGCGGTGTCTGGCGGTCGACCTTGCCGACCACCGCGGTATGGCGCGAGACGACCTGTCCGTTCTCCACCGTCTCGATCTGAGCGCCCGGCACGTTGACCAGGATATAGCGCTTCTCCGGAATTCCCATCGCCTTGATACGCTCCAGATTGACGATGAGCTGGTTGAAACGGGCCTCCGCCGGCACGTTGAGTGCCCGCAGCGTCGCTTCGCCGACAACGCCGTCGGCCGGCAGTCCGTGGCGTTTCTGGAAACGCTCGACGGCCTCCTTGACGTAGGAATCGAACGCCGTGCCCGCGCCGTCCGTCTGGCGCAGGTCGCCGGAGACCACCAGCCGTCGCCGCAGCGCGGCGACACTGGGGCTCTGCATGCCGATCTTCAGCTGCTCGTCGGCCGGCACTGCCTCCCAACCACCGCGGGCGACCAGGTCCTGGTAGAGGAAGATCGCCTGCTCCATCGCCGGAATGGTCTGCGGCGAAAGGATCGGCGTCGCCGTCACCACCGGCCGCAGCGAATCCGCGCCGACGTCGAACGATTGGTTCCATTCGCTCTGCGGCAGCGAGCCGCTGGTCTGCGCCTGGGCACCCAACGGCATAACAGCCGCGATGGCGAATACGGCCGCCAGACGTGAAATCATCGCCAGTCTCCGCTCGATTGCGTTCATCGTGTCAGTCCGAATCTGTTGAACAAGTGTATAACAATATCCGGCGGCAAACGTTCAATTCCGTTTCACCGTTCCGTTTTGACGACCTGGGCCAGATAGGCGATCAGCGGCCGGTCGATGCCGTCGGCGACGAATCCCTCGGCGGCATCCCGGATTGGCAAGACCCAACACACGACAATATGGCGACACGGTGTCCGGGGGACAAGGCGATGGACAATCGCACAAATAAAAAGCCCGGCCGAAGCCGGGCTTTTTTCCCCCATCCCCCTGAAACCGGTCAGGAACCCGTCAGAGACGGTAGAGAATCTGGTCCGTCCAGAACCGCTCGAGGCGCTGCAGCGAGCGGTTGAGGAGGTTGAAGTCGTCGGGTGTCACACCGCCGACCTTTTCGATGGAATTGATATGCCGGTCGTAGAGATCGTTGACGATCGTCGCCACGGCCTGCCCCTTCTCCGTCAGCGAAACGCGGACCGAGCGACGGTCGACGCGCGAGCGCTGGTGATGGATATAGCCGGCATCGACCAGCTTCTTCAGGTTGTAGGAAACGTTCGAACCCAGATAGTAGCCGCGGCTGCGCAGTTCGCCGGCCGTCAGCTCCGCATCGCCGATATTGAACAGAAGCAGCGCCTGCACGCTGTTCACGTCGGACCGGCCCATGCGGTCGAATTCGTCCTTGATGACGTCGAGAAGGCGCCTGTGCAACCGCTCGACCAGGGTCAATGCGTCCAGATAGAGGGCCTTCAGGTCCTCAGAGCTCATTTCGATCTTATTAGCGGGCTCGCCTGCCGTTTCCGCTATCATTGCCATTACGCCACTCCGTCCACTGATTGCGGTGGAAATCCCCACTCAACAATCCCGTTAGTATCTGGTTGGGCTAAACAACGGCTTAAGTAACAGGCTTAATCAAAGGTTTATCGAATTAAAGTAAATATCTTACTGATTATTGATCGTCGGCGGATAGAAACATGAAGATTCCAGAGAAATCAACCTCTTGGTTTCCGGCGGCACAAAACTGCTCATAGAGCTCACGAGCCAATGCACCCATAGGTGTAGACGATCCGGATACTTTCGCGGCCTCCCCGGCAAGCTTCAAATCCTTCAGCATCATGGCTGCAGTGAAGCCGGGTGCATAATCCCGGTTGGCCGGAGAGGCCGGAACCGGACCCGGAACCGGGCAATAGGAGGTCAGCGACCAGCACTGGCCGGACGCCTTGGACGAGATATCGAACAGCTTCTGGCGGTTAAGTTGCAGCCGGTCGGCCAGCGCGAAGGCCTCGCTGACCGCGATCATCGATACGCCGAGGATCATGTTGTTGCAGATCTTGGCCGCCTGCCCGCTGCCGGCGTCGCCGGCGTGCACAATCGTCTTGCCCATGTCCTGCAGGACCGGCCCCGCCGCCGCAAAGGCGGTCTCCGGTCCGCCGACCATGAATGTCAGCGTCGCCGCTTCCGCCCCGGCGACCCCTCCGGAAACCGGAGCGTCGAGCATGGAAAATCCCTTGTCGGAAGCCTCTTCCGCCACCCGCCTCGCGGTTTCCACGTCGATGGTCGAGCAGTCGATCAGCGCCGCCCCCTCCCGGGCATGGGCGAAAACTCCGTCGTCGCCGCAATAGACGCTTTCTACGTGGCTGCCGGCCGGCAGCATGGTTATGACGAAATCGGCGTCCGCAACAGCATCCGCGACTGATGAGGCTGCGGTCCCGCCTTTTTCGGCGAGTGTTGCGGCGAGATCCTTCGACAGGTCGTAGCCGGTCACCCGGTGGCCGGCCTTTACCAGGTTGGCGGCCATCGGTCCGCCCATGTTGCCGAGCCCGATAAATCCCACATTGGCCATGTCTTTTCCTCCCTACGGCTGCCCGCTCCCTCATCCGCGCCTGGCGCGGTGCCAGTCGATGCCGGCAAGGATCAGGAAGAGCCCGAATAGCATCAGGTGCACCGACAAGCGCCACGGATAGGATCCGAACCGATCCGCCAGGATCGTGTACATGGCGCACTCGACCAGCACAGCGACGGCCCACATTACCGGGCCCCACGTGGCGCCGATCCACAGTCCGACCGCCGCGAACAGGTCGACGAAGACCAGCGCCAGGATGGCGGCGCGCCAGTGCATGTCGAGCGTCAGGAAGTTCTGCCCGTCAAGCGTGATGCCGAAGATCACGCAGGCCCTGAGCAGCCCCGCCATCAGCAGCATCATGGCGACGAACCGGACGTAGAGCCGGGTCAGTCTGACGCTGATATCCTCGTGGGCCTCGGTGATGCCGAGCACGTCCGACGAATGCTGTCCCGATGCCATGGGCCGTCAACTCTCCCTGCCGCCGATTGTCACCAATTCCGCGCCCTCGTCCAGAGGCGCGAAATAGCTGTCGATATCCGCCTCTTCCACATCGCCGAGACCGGCCGGCCGCCACGCCGGGCGGCGGTCCTTGTCGATGATCTGGGCGCGTACCCCCTCGTAGAAATCATGACCGTCGAGGATCCGGTTCACGATGCGGTATTCGGTCGCCATGCATTCGGCGAAATTGCGGCCGGCGCCAAAGCGCATCTGCCGCAGCGCGATCGCCAGGCTGGTCGGCGATGCTCCCGCGATCGCCTTTGCCGCGGCCGCGGCCCCCTGCCAGTCGTCGGCGCCCGCCTGCGCGACCCGCCGGGCGATCTCCGCCACGTCGTCGCCGGCGAACAGCGTAGAGATCGCGCCCTGTGCCGCCGCCAGCGACGGCTGCCCTTCCGGCGCGCAGGCGAAGCCGGCCAGCACGGCGTCGGTATCGCCGGCCCCCGCCAGCGCCTCGATCAGTTCGCCGAACCGCGCCGGGTCGCCGGCCTGCGTG
>DATHRP010000342.1:0-1870 GCA_035465195.1 Afifellaceae bacterium
GGCGCCCGCTTCCTCTTCGTCAAGCGCGACCGCATGGACACCGCGATGCGCATCCTGATGAAGCACTATCAGACCGACACCAATCCCTATGCCTACGATCTGGAAACGGCGCTCGGCGAGATCGACTGGTACCACAATATGATGGATCTCTGGCAGGAACGGCTGCCGGAACGGAGCATGACCCTTCGCTACGAGGAGGTTGTTGCCGACCCCGCGAAATGCCTTGCCGCCGCGGCCGGACTTTGCGGCATTTCAGCCGATCTGCCCGAATCGCTGGCCGTGGGAGACGATCGCGGCGTCGCGGAAGCGTACCGTGCTTTCCTGACCGATTCCGCTCCGTAACGGCGCAGCACCCGGAAAATCCGCTCTTTGAATTCAGGATCTGAATCGAAATTTACCTTGGTGTCCGCGCGGACCGGGGCGGAATTGTGTCAAAAATGCAACGGCGCAAAAAAATGAATGCGAGGTGACCAAACGGTAGTTTTTCGCAACTCCCTCCGATGTTAGACGGGTCTGGAAAGTTTTTTTAGAAGTGGCGGAGCAAGTCCGGCCAGTATGGCGGAAGGAATAGAAATGAGAAACAGTGCAACCAAACTCATGACCAGCGTTTCCGTGGGATCTCTGGCTTTATTGCTGGCTGGAACGGCATTCGCGGCCGATGTGCCGGAAGCGGCGCGCTTCGAAGAGCCGGCGCAGGCCCGGACGATCTCCGGTCATCTCGATATCATGTTCGGCAAGCGCTATGAGGACAATACGTCAGGTTACTGCTCGACGAGTGGCGAGTGTGAGCCCTGGCTGGTTCGCGGCGATGCCCGCGTTGACATTCCCTACAACGAAAACTGGAGCATACAGCTCGATATCGGCGGCGTCGGGACGGTCGGTTATACGCAGTCCCTGTCTTCGGATGACGAATGGGACGGGAGCATATGGGGCGGCGGCCATGTCAGCTACCGCCGGATGGACAGCTGGCTGGTCGGTGCCTTTGGCGGCCTTGGCCAGTACTCTATTCCGTCCGATGAAGACGACAGTGCCGACGGCTTTGTCGCGGGTATCGAAGGCCAGTATTACTGGAACGACCTGACCCTGTATGCACAGGGCGGTGTCGTCGATATGGACAGCGACGATGACGGGGGGCTCGAGGATGCCTGGTTCCTGCGCGGCGTAGCCCGGTACTTCTTCAATTCCGGCCATACCAAGGTGCAGGGCGAAGTCGCCTATGCCGACGGTAGGGCCGACAGCGACGACGCGACCCTCTGGGCGTTCGGCGCCGAAGTCGAGCATCAGGTCTATGGCTGGGGCAACGACGGCCACGCCGCCGTGTTCGCCAACTATTACGGCGTCATGGCCGATACCGACGATGACAATGAGAGCCCGACGGACCATCGCTTCATGGTCGGCATGAAGTTCGCGATGAACCAGTACAGCCTGAAGACGGAAGATCGTTCGGGCGCGACGCTCGACCTGCCGAACTTCACGCACTGGAGCTCGACGGTCTGTATCGCCGAATGTAACTGACGGTTCCATTCAAGCGCATTCGAAGCGGGCCCCTCGGGGCCCGCTTTTTTGTTCCGACTCGGATGTCGCCTGATGGGACGCCCGCAAGGCCGGTTTAAGCCAGCGGATTTTCAGGATCGCGAGACGCGATTATCCGGCCGCCCGCTGGTCGACCCTGGCTCAGGTCGTCGCCCAGACCGACGACGGTCTGGTCATCGTCGACCAGCATGCCGCGCACGAGCGCATCGTCTACGAACGGCTGAAGGCCGCGCTGGCCGGCGAACCGGTGCCGCGGCAGGGCCTGCTGATCCCCGAGGTCGTCGACCTGCCGCAGGACGACGTCGCCCGCATCCTGGAGCGCGCCGACGAACTGGCC
>DATHRP010000343.1:0-7948 GCA_035465195.1 Afifellaceae bacterium
CCCTTGAGGCGGGCCTTATTTCGGAACCGTCTGGGTCTGTCGCGTCGCGGGGCCGTCAGGATGTTCAGGACCTCACCGGCAGGCTCCGGTTTCCTTGCCGGAATCTGGTTCCGGCGCCACGCGGATTCAAATTACAGAAAAATAATCTTCGCCTGAAACCGGCCGCCGCGAATCTGCCACAGACGATACAGGTGCCGCCACTGGTCTCGGGCTTCGTCGCCCCGCGCCGGTCGGCGTTCGCGGCGGCTCCTCTGTCGGTCCGCCTGAATGCGGCCCGGGATATGATCAGCCAGCTCGATCGGCAGCCACGCAAACGTCCCGCCTAGTTGCGCACCACGATGCAGGCGCCGCCGTCGCTCTTGAGCCGCCGGCAGAGCGCGCCGGCTGTCGCCCGGTCGTCCGCGCCGAGCAGCACCTGCACCATCCGCTTGCCGCCGCGGGCGGCATTCCGCCACCTGACGAAATCGACGGGCTGGTGTCCGGCGACCACCGGGTAGGACGCCGCGAGCCGCTTCAGCGCCGCTTCGGCGCCTTTTCTGGTGAAATTCGAGGCGATCAGCGCGCCCCATGGCTTGGCGGGCGCGTCATCGCCGTCCCGTTCCGTCGCGAGCGGACGGGCGAGACGGGCGAACTGCCGGCAAGCCTGCCGGAACGGCAGTTCCGCGTGCAGCGCGAAATCCGGTTCTTCCACGTCGGGCTCCGCCCATTGCTCGGCGGTCAGGCCGGTTATCGTGTGAACGAAGTTGCGGGTTTCGCCCGGCAGGAACGACCTGTCGCTTCGCCAACGCTCCACCCGGTCGGGGCCGGCATTGTAGGCCGCCGCCGCAAGCCCCAGATTGCCGAAACGGCCTTTCAGATCCTGCAGGTAGCCGGCGGAGGCGGCGAGCGCCGCGGCGGGATCGAACGGATCGGCGAGGCCGCGCTCGCGCGCCGTCGCGGGCATGAACTGGGCGATGCCGCGCGCGCCCTTGGGGCTGACGGCGTTCCGGTTGAAGCGGCTCTCCTTCCAGATCAGCCGGGCGAGGAAGCCCGGCGGCAGGCCGCGCCGCCTGGCCTCGACGTCGATCGTGGCGCAGGTGCGGGCAACGTGCGCGGTCGCGGCTTTCGGCCACTCCGCCTGCTGCATTTCGGCGGCGCGCCTGTCGGCGGTCAGGATCTCGATATCGGCGCGTGCAACCGTAGTCTGCCCGGCTGTCGTAAGAGCCAGCAAGATTGCAACAAGACTGATAACGCCAGTTCGTCCGGCACTGCACACTGCCTGGAACATCCTACCGGCTCCGGCTGAACGTTCCCCCGCCGGCAGTTTTCCGCCAAAGCCCGATCCGGTCAATGGCCGTCGGCTGCCATGGTCCGCCGGCCGGTGCCGGCGAGAACGGCCTATTCGTCCTTGACGACGGAAATGTCCGGCGCATCGACCGCCTTCATGCCGACCACGTGGTAGCCGCTGTCGACGTGATGCACCTCGCCGGAGACGCCGCTGCTCATGTCGGACAGCAGATAGAGCGCCGACTGGCCGACCTCGTCGATGGAGACCGTCTTCTTCAGGGGCGCGTTGTACTCGTTCCACTTCAGGATATAGCGGAAATCGCCGATCCCCGAGGCCGCCAGCGTCTTGATCGGCCCGGCCGAGATCGCGTTGACGCGGATGCCGGAATTGCCGAGATCGACCGCCAGGTAGCGGACGCTCGCCTCCAGCGCGGCCTTGGCGACGCCCATCACGTTGTAATGCGGCATCACCTTTTCCGCGCCGTAATAGGTCAGCGTTAGGATCGAGCCGCCGTCCGGCATCAGCTTCTCCGCGCGGCGGGCCAGCGCCGTCAGCGAATAGCAGGAGATGTTCATGGTCCGGTTGAAATTGTCCTCGGTCGTCTCGATGTAGCGGCCGGTCAGCTGGTCCTTGTCGGAAAAGGCGATGGCGTGGACCAGGAAGTCGATCTTGCCCCAGGTCTTTTCCAGGTGCGCGAAGACGGCATCCATGCTGGCGTCGTCCGTGACATCGCAATGGCCGGCGATCATGCCGCCCAGTTCCTCCGCGATCGGCTCGACCCGCTTCTTCAGCGCGTCGCCCTGATAGGTCAGCGCCACTTCCGCGCCGGCCTCGCTCACCGCCCTGGCAATGCCGAACGCGATCGACCGGCTGTTCGCCACACCCATGATGAGGCCGCGCTTGCCGCGCATGATTCCGCCTTCGGCACTCATGTCGTCTACCGTTTCTTAGAATATGCGGAGAAGCCCGCAGACGGGCTTCTAATGGCACGGCGGCCACACCGCATCAAGATCACGGCCTGTCCGGGTGAGGCAATTTCGTGATCGGCGGGAGGCGGTTTCGTGATCGCCCGCCAGCCGCTTCCGGATGCCCCTGCGGGGCTGGAAAACCAACCCGAAAAACCCGTGAGCGGCCCGATTCGGGCTTTTCGGGACGGGCGAACCGGTCCATCCTGAGCACATGGATACGAACGCAGATGCATCGCTGATCGACAGGCTTGCGGCCATCGTCGGGCCCGGCAACGTGATGACGGAGCCCCGCGACGTCGAGCCCTACAGCGTGGAACAGCGCGGCCTCTACCACGGCCGTCCCGCCGCCGTCGTGCGGCCGGGATCGGTGGATGAGGTCGCCGCCGTGGTCCGGCTGGCGCGCGAAACGGCGACGCCGATCGTGCCGCAGGGCGGGAATACCGGACTTGTCGGCGCCCAGGTGCCCGATGACAGCGGCCGTGAGCTGATCGTCTCGACGCAGCGCCTCGACCGCATCCGCGACGTCGACGCGGAGGGGCGCACCGCCACGGTCGAGGCCGGCGTGGTGCTGGAACGGGTGCAGCAACTGGCTGACGAGCACGACCTCCTGTTCCCGCTGGCGCTCGGCTCGCAGGGCTCCTGCCGCATCGGCGGCAACATCTCCACCAATGCCGGCGGCACCGGTGTGCTGGCCTACGGCAACACCCGGGAACTGGTCCTGGGGCTCGAGGTGGTGCTGGCCAGCGGCGAGGTCTGGAACGGTCTCAGCCGACTCAGGAAGGACAATACAGGTTACGATCTGAAACAACTTTTTATCGGCGGCGAAGGCACGCTCGGCCTGATCACGGCCGCCGTCGTGCGTCTTTTTCCGAAACCGAAGGGGCGGCGCGTCGCCTATGCCGGGCTGAAGGCACCGCAGCGGGCGCTCGAGCTCTACCGGCTGGCGGACGGGCGAAGCGGCGGCAACCTGACGGGCGTGGAGATCATGGCGCGGATCGGCGTCGAGTTCGCCGTCCGCCACATGGAGGGCCTGCGCGACCCGCTCGCCGAGGCCCATCCCTGGTACGTGCTGCTGGAGGTCTCGTCCAACCGCGACGACGCCGATGCAGCCGCCACCATGGAAGACATCCTTTCCGAGGCGTTCGAACGCGGGATCGTCGACGATGCGGCGATCTCCCAGTCGGAGGAGCAGGCCGCCGCGTTCTGGCGGATCCGGCACGATATGAGTCTGGCGCAGAAGCCGGAGGGCGGCTCGATCAAGCATGACGTGTCGGTGCCGGTCGCGCGGGTGCCGGAACTGATCGAGCGGGCCGCGGCCGAGCTCAAAGCCTACATGCCGGGCATCCGGCCGGTGCCGTTCGGCCATCTCGGCGACGGCAACATCCACCTCAATTTCAGCCAGCCCGTCGGCATGGACAAGCAGGCGTTCATGGACCGGGCGGAGGACATCCACCGGATCGCCTACGCCATCGTGCTGGAACTCGACGGATCGGTCTCCGCCGAGCACGGCATCGGCCGGCTGAAGCGGCATCAGCTCGAACAGGTAAAGAGCGATATCGAGCTCGATATGATGCGCCGGATCAAGCGGGCGCTCGATCCGGACAATATCTTCAATCCGGGGAGGATGATCGGTCTGGAATGACGGGCGCCGTGGTCAGCCCGCCGTTTCGCACATCAGCACATTGTAGCCGGCAGGCTCCGGAAAGTCGGCCAGAAAATCGGTGAACCGGGCCCAGATCTGTGCGACGCGATCCTTGTTGGCGTCGGAGACCTCCTTGCTCTCGACGAGCGCGACAACGTATCCGTTGCCGTCCTCGTTGGCGACGTTGATGAACTGGATCATCCCCGGCAGGGCCATGATCTCGGGTTTCAGCTGTTCGAGCAGCGCGATGGAATCGTTCATCGCTTCCGGTTTCATCCGGTATTTCGTCACCCGTGCGTACATTTGCCTTGTCCTCGCTTCTTCTTCTTCCGGGCGGGTCCGTGCGGCCACTGGCGGCGGTATGCCTGAAGGTCTGCCGCTTGTGAAGATTGCCGGACCGTGGACAGTCTGACCAGCGCCTACAGTTGGAATGTTCGCGGCGCCACAACCCGTGAACGCATGCGGCGGCGATCGCTCAAAGCAATGTCGGCTGGTCCCCGTCGGGCTCCGGCCCGCCGTCGTCGTCGGCCGGTGGCTCGACCGGCTCGACCAGTTCCGGCCCGTCGTTGCGCACCGCGTTCACCCGGTCCGAGACCGGCACGGCCTCCAGCGCGTCGTCGGCCGGCGGGGCCAGCATCGCCAGCAGGTCCTTCTGGTCGGTTTCGTCGGAAAGCCAGTCGTCGAATGTGTCCGGCGCGATCACCGCAGGGACGCGGTGATGGATCGGGCGGAGCGTCCGGTTTGCGTCTGTGGTGATGATGGCGGCGGTATCGACCTCGCTGCCTTCGGCGCCGCACCAGGTTTCCCACAGACCGGCGAAGGCGATCACCCGGCTGTTGCGGGCGGCCGGCGGGGCGATCCAGTAGGGCTGTTTCGGCCCCTTGCCGCGCGCCTGCCATTCGTAGAAGCCGGAGGCCGGGATCAGGCAGCGCCTGCGCTTGAAGGCGTTGCGGAAGGAGTTCTTGGTCGCCACGCCGTCGGCCCGCGCATTGATCAGCAGCGGGAAGTCGTTCGGGTCCTTGACCCAGGACGGCCACAGCCCCCAGCGCATCGCCACCATCTCGCGCTTGATCTCGCCGTTGCGGATCACGACTATGGGCTGCGTCGGCGCGATGTTGAACCGCGGCACCAGCAGCCGGGGATCGGCCTCGTCGAGGTCGAACAGGGTCTCGACCTCCTCGGCCGTCGTCTTGAGCGTGAAGCGTCCGCACATGGGCCGTGCCTAGCATGGATCGGGCGCGGGCGGACAGGCCGAAAGGCGGG
This sequence comes from Afifellaceae bacterium, assembly GCA_035465195.1. Lineage (GTDB taxonomy): Bacteria > Pseudomonadota > Alphaproteobacteria > Rhizobiales > Afifellaceae > CAMYKZ01. The sequence continues at coordinate 5,141 of DATHRP010000343.1, forward strand.
ATGGAACGGCATGAGCAAACGGCAATCGGACCAATCCGGCGATCGCGGCGTCGGCATGATCCTGCTGAAGCCTGACCGGGTGCTGATGGTCAGGCGCGGCAAGCAGCCGTTCCTCGGCCGCTGGTCCTATCCCGGCGGCATGGTGGAAGCCGGCGAGGCCCCGCGCGAGGCAGCGCTGCGCGAACTGATGGAGGAGACCGGTCTCACTGCCACGGCGGCGCGTCTGGTCGGCGAGCACGTGGTGCAGCGCGCCGCGCCGGCGACGGGCACGTTCACGCTGCATGTCTTCACCGCCCGCTGGCAGGGCGGCGAACCCGTCGCCGCGGACGATGCCGACGAGGCGCGCTTCTTCGCCTTCGACGCGGTTGGCGGGCTCGACACCACGCCGCAGGCCGAACACTGGCTGAAGCGCGCGCTGGCCCTCGGCGAATAGGCTCACGGCCCTTCACAAGGGTTTGACGGGCTTTGAGTGGCCGCCCGGGGCCTTGCCGGTGCACTATGCCGGCAGGACCGCACCGGGAGACGATCATGAAAGCGCTCATGCGGATTGCCCGCCCCCGCCTCGTCGGCCTGTGCCTTGCCGCACTTTCGCTCGCAGCCGCCGATGGCGTCCGGGCCGACCCGCAACGCTGGAAGCAGACCGGCTGGGCGAAGACAGACTTCACCAGGACCGCCATTGACCTTGGCGAGATCGTCTCCGGCGGGCCGCCGAAGGACGGCATTCCGTCGATCGACGAGCCGCGCTTCGAACCGGCCGGCACGGTCGACGATATCCCCGGCACCGAGCCGGTCATCCGGCTGAAGATCGGCGGCGACCTGCGCGGCTATCCGCTGCGCGTCATGATGTGGCACGAGATCGTCAACGACACGGTCGGCGGCGTGCCGGTCGCCGTCACCTATTGCCCGCTCTGCAACTCGGCGATCGCCTTCGAGCGTATGGTCGACGGCAAGCCGACAACATTCGGCACGACCGGGAAGCTGCGAAACTCCGACCTCGTCATGTACGACCGGGCGACCGAGAGCTGGTGGCAACAGTTCACCGGCGAGGCCATCGTCGGGGCGCGCACCGGCGATGTGCTGAAGATGCTGCCGGTCAGGGTCGTTTCCTTCGACGCCCTGAAGCGCGAAAGCGGCGACGCAAAGATCCTGCAGCCGGCGCTCGCCGGCCGGCCGTACGGGTCCAACCCTTACGAATATTACGACAGCCGCGCCGTGCCTTACCCGCTGTTCACCGGCCGCATGCCGAAGGAAATCAATCCGATGGCGCGTGTCGTCGTCGTGCGCGACGGCGGCAGGATCCACGCCGTGACGCTGGCCATGCTGCGCGAGAAGGGCCATGTCGACCTCGACGGCATAGAGATTGCGTGGACCGCGGGCGTCAATTCGGCGCTCGATACCGGCGCGATCGCCGACGGCCGCGACGTCGGCGCCGTGCGGGCGACGAAGGACGGCCGCGATCTCGTCCACGACATCACCTTCGCATTCGCCTTCCATGCCTTCCATCCCGATATCGCCATCGCCGGCAACTGACGCGTGATTTCGGCCCGGGGACTTGTCTGGCGGCGGCGCGACGCGCAAATTGCCGCCATGTCGATCCGAATCGCCCGTTCCAGCGTCCTTGCAGGTGTGCTGATCAGCACCCTGATTTTGGCCTTGGCCATCGCCCTGACCGGGACGGCGGTCACGCCGGCCGCCGCGCAGCAGGCGGCCGAAGAGGCGGAACCGGCGCAGAGCACGGAGCCGCCGCCGCCGGTCTATGAGAAAAGCCTGCTTCGGCTGGCGGAGGTGCTGGGCAGCCTCTATTTCCTGCGCGGCCTGTGCGAAGCGGGCGACGCGGACAGCTGGAAAGCCGACATGGAGGCGATTCTCGCCGCCGAAGCGCCGGGCCCGCTGCGGCGGTCGCGGCTGGTCGCCCGCTTCAACCACGGCTTCGAGACCTTCAACGCGACCCACAAGAGCTGCACGGCCGCCTCGCGCCAGGCCATGGCGCATTACCTGGACGAAGCGCGCAGCACCGTCAGCGATGTGCGGCTGCGCTACAGCCAGTAACCATGTTCCTCAACAACCGAAGTTAACTCTCTGGTAAACAATCCGTTCTTGCCGGCGCAGAGCATGCTAGACGGGTGTCTGACGAACAGGGGCGCCCATGCGCCGCCTCGGGGGTCTTTGGGGGGAAGCGATGGGCGCTGCGATGAAACCGATCACGATACAGGACGACGATGGCGAGTTCGCCCTGCAGAAGCAGGAGGCCTACATGCGCCTGAACTATGCCTGGCAGCAGGCGCTGACGGCCGGGATCGAGCCGGACGTGGTCGCCCAGGCCGCCCTGTTCGCCGCGCTCAGCGACCTGGTCATCACCTACGGCGAGGACGCCGTGGCCGACTACACCGCCGCGCTCGCCGAGAAGGTCAACCGCGGCGAGTTCAGCGTCCGCCGCCGGGTGAACTAGGCATCGCGAGCCGGGACCTACCGGCCGCTTGCCTGCTCCAGTTTACCGCCACGACCGATTTGCCCGTTCACGCCGATGTTGGCGCAGGGGCGGTTCAACTATGCGCGAAAAGGTTCTAAGGTTGCAGCCGAAGCGAGCAAACGAGTGAAAAGCTGCAAAGCGGCTGGAGACCATCTTGCGACTGATTTTCCTGGTACTTGTGTGGGCCGGCCTCTCATATGCCTGGCCGGCGAATGCGGCTGCCCAGACGGATACCGCGCCCGGCACGGAAGCGGCCCCGGCCGCCGCGCCCGCGGACGCACAGCCCGGGGCGCCGGCGGCCGAAAGTGCCGCCGGAAGTGCCGAGGGCGACCCGGCCA
>DATHRP010000344.1:0-5837 GCA_035465195.1 Afifellaceae bacterium
GTCGGACAGCGCATTGATCATCTCCACCCCGTTCAGCTTGTGCTGCGGGTCGAGCCCGGCCTTGCGCAATGCGGCCTGGAAGCGCTCCCGGTCGGCCGCCAGGATAGCGTCCATCTCCTCTTTCGCCGGGTAGAGCGCCGCCACCGCCTCGCGCACCGCAAGCGGGAACGATTTCGCCGCCGTGACATGGTTGCGGATCTCGTCGGTGGCGTTGCGGATGCCGTTGTCGTGGCAGCCCATGCAGGAAATGCCGTTGGTCACCGACTGGTCGCGGCGGCTCGGGTCGAGCACGATGTTGGTCGGCCCCTTCTCCAGCCGCTTCCCCGCGGCGTTGTTCAGGTAATAGGCTTGGAAGCCGTTGGGCAGGTTGAAGATCGTCTCGCCGCCGTCCGCCTGGAACGTGTCGTAGGTGAAGTCGTGCATCCCCTGCGGGCCGAGCGGGAACAGGAACAGGCTCTGCTGCTGCCGGTTGCCGCCGAAATCGTACGATGTCCAGAACGCGCCGGTCGCGATGGAATGCCGCTCGATCAGCCGGTTGTTGCGGCTGACGCCGGATTTCTGGAAGCCCGCGCGCTGCGCCCGCAGCCGGCGGATATTGCCGTCAACATCGACCCCCAGGTCCGCCTGCAGCGCCTGGAACGTGTCGGGAAGGTCGAGCAATTGTTCGTAGAGCGGCGGGCGGGAGGCGAAGAAGGCGAACCAGTCGCCGCGCACGAACGGGATCGCGGTATGCAGGCTTGCCTGCAGCGTATCGAATTGGCTGTTGATCGGCCGCGCGCCGTAGGGGTAGATCCGCGCCAGCGCCTCCCAATTCTTCGTTTCCCATTCCAGGTCGTCGAGGTTGAAGCGGATGATCGTCTTCGCCTTGTCCACCGTCTCCAGCGTCACGACGTCGGAATTGCGGCTCAGGCTGTTCAGCAGCTTCACCACGCCCTGGCGGTAGACGTTCATCTCCTCCTCGCCGGCGCAGCGCGCGGCCAGGTGCGTCAGCGTGATGTAGCGGGTATTGGCGCGGCGATGGTCGGGCTGGCGCCCGAGATCGGCGGCAATCGCCTCGGTGATCGAGGCGAGCTTCGGATCGACCCCGTCCGCGCAGCCGGCAAGCTGCGCCTCGCCCAGCGAGGCGATCCATTCGCGGATCGACTCGCTCTCCCCGTCCGACGGGCTGTCCTTCAGGAAATCGGCCTCCTGGTAGACGTCGTAGGGCATGTCGCGGTTGACGATCACCTGAAACAGCCGCGACCCGTCCGGGTTGCCGGGCAGGATCAGGTCGGGGTTCGCGGCCATCTGGTCCAGCTGCAGCACGTTCCCGAACCCCTTGGCGGGCTTCAGCCGGTCTTCAAGCCGGCCGTCCTGGTGGCAGCGCGCGCACCCCTTCTGAAAAGCGTCGAAGGCCTGCTGCTCGAGCGCGTTCTGCGGGCTGTAGATCGCGACATCGCTCTGCGCTGCCGCGAAGGGTCCGTACAACGTGCATGCGAACATGAGCGGCAGGAGGCGCCCGGACACATTTCTTCGCATGCAAACTCCAGCCATAAACACGTCCCCGCTTGTGATGATCGGCCGATTAGATGTCGAGCGGTGTCGTCAATGCAACCCCAAACCGCCCCGAGGCCCGGAAAACCCTGTGTAAGCTTGCCTGTCGCAAGCGCGATTTCCTGGAACAGGCACCAATGGACTTCACCGGCCTCGTTGGCAGCGTTGTCGGAGCTTGCTACCAATAACCCGGCTTGCAGGAGATTTGAAAATGACGAAAAACGATGTCTGGCCGAACGGTGTCCCCGAAGTCGGCCAAACGGCGACGCGGACGCGGGAGGTGAGCAGCCGGGATATCGAGCTCTTCACCGAGATCAGCGGCGACCGCAATCCGCTGCACTATGACAGGGAGATCGCCGAGGCGACGCGGTTCGGCGAAATCGTCGTCCAGGGCGGGGTGACGAGCGCGATCCTGAACGCGGTCGTGGCCGAGGACCTGCCGGGGCCGGGCACCGTGTTCCTCGATGTCAAATGGAGCTTCAAGGCGCCGGTGCGGCCGGGCGACACGATCACCGGCGAGGTGACGGTCAAGTCGGCGCGCACCGACAAGCCGATCACGGAGCTTGCGACACGCGTGATCCGCGACGACGGCACCGTCGTGCTGGACGGCGAGGCGGTCTGCTACACGATGCCGATCAGGCGATAGGGGAGGCCACGCGGTCGGGCCGGCTGTCAGGCGACCATCGGCACGGACGGCAAAAGGCCGGCCACATGGCGGGTTTCGGCTTTCATGGCATCGCTGAGCTGCAGGTGAAGCGCGCCGATTTCATCTGTGTCCCACTGAAACGAGGCGATCGCGTCCGTCACGTCGAACAGCGAACGTGACAGTTCGTCCCGCGTCGCCTGGTATTCGGCGAAAGCGCGTTCTTCGCCGGCAAGCACGGCGCTCGACAGAAGCATGGCGTCGCGAAGCGCGTCGGTCATGCCGTGGGCCGTCAGCGGGTCCTTGAAATAGCCGGCATCGCCCACCAACGCCCAGCCGGGACCGAAAGACTGCCGCATGAAGCCCGGGGCGCCAGCAAAGCCGCGCAGCCGCCCCAGCCTCAGGGCCTTTCCCAGCGCCGCGCACAGACCCGTGGAGTTCGCAAGCACCGTGCGCACGAAGCCGCCTTCCAGGTTCCTGGCGAATGTCTTGCTGAACCGGTCGCCGGGAACGCCGACGAAGACGCAATGCTGGCCACCATTCGTCGGAATGGCGCCCGCCGCGACGCCATCTCCGAAATACCAGTGATAGCCGTCGCCTTTCATATTGTGGAAATAGCCATAGACGTAGCCGGACGCATGGCGGCCCTCGGCATAGGTTTCCGCGTGGACCTGCCTTGCGACCGTCGATTGCCGCCCGTCGGCCCCGATGACCAAATCGGCCATCACCTCGACGACTTCGCCGCCCGCGCTGCGCAGGACCGCCCCGGCGATCCGGCCGTCCGGTCCGTGCAGGAGCCCGGCAAACGAGACGCCGTGCCGGATATGCGCGCCGGCAATGGCCGCCGCATCGACGAGAATGCGGTCGAGCACAAATCGGCGCGGCGCGTAGAGGCAGCCGATCCCGTATTCCGGCTTCAGGTCGATCCCGAGCGCCTGGTTGCCATAGTGGAATGTCGTGCGGGAGACCTTCGGCGTGCGCGCATTGGTTAGCGCCGGGACGAGGCCCCACTTGTCGAGCAGGAACACGCCGGCCCGCATCAGGGCGTGGGTCGACAGGCGATCGGTGCCGTATTCCTGGCGGTCGATGACCAGCACCTTCACACCGGCGCGGGCGAGCAGCATGGCCGTCGACGCGCCGGCGCACCGCGCGCCGACGATCACGACGTCATATCGGCTGTCGAATTCCTGTCTGGACGGCATGGCCTGCTCCACGATCACGCTGCCTTTTTGTAGAGGCCGGCGCTCAGATGGCGGGCGAGGGCCCGTGCATCGTCGTCGGCGCCGTCGATCAGCGACGACTTGCGCCGGCGCAGGAAAGGCAGGCCCAGCACATAAAGACCCGGCGCATCGGCGACCCCGCCATCGTGCCGAATCCGGCCCTTCCGGTCGAAGACGGACACCTGCAGCCAGGAATAGTCCGGGCGGTATCCGGTCGCCCAGATGACGGTTTCGATGCCCTGACCGGCAAGATCGAGCGTCAGTGCCGGGCGTTCGGGAACCCGCGTGGGTTCGAACCTGTGCGGCGTATCGACGGCCTGGTCGAAGCCGGTGCCTGCGACCCACTCGTCGATCTGGTCGAGCAGGCGGTTCATCTTCAGATCGGCCAGCGCGCAGACATTGCCGAGCGAGCCGGAGAACTGTGCCCGCCCGTCGCGTATGCCGACGAGCCGCCCGACGGTTTCGATCCCCGAGTCGCCGAGCGCGTTCAGGTCGAGCGTCCGGCGGTCGGGTGAGCCGATCAGCTGCAGCGAGGACACGCCCCGCGCGCGCGAAATGTCGTCCACCTCGCGGTAATCTGTATCGAGTACGCCGGTTATCTCCATCCACCAGGTGATGTCGCGTCCGCGGTAGAGGCGCGGGACGCGGACATGTTCGCCGACCGCGAGCACGACCCGGCGGCCGGTGTTCGCGATCTCGCTCGCAAGCTGGATGCCGCTTGCCGACGCTCCGACAATCAGCACCGCTCCGTCGCGGAGCTGGCCCGGGTTGCGGTATTTCAGCGGCGTCAGGCTGTCGATCGAAGCCGGCAGGTCCGCCGCGATCGCGGGAACGCTCGCGACATTGCAGGCTCCGCTGGCGAGCACCAGCGCCCGGCAGTGCCAGTCGCCGCGGTCGGTCGCGACCCGGTAGCCGCCGTCGATGGCACGGACGGACAGGACGTTCGTGTGGGTCTCCACCGGCGCGGATATGAAGTCTGCATAGTCCCGCAGATAGCCGACGATCTCCGGCATGGTCATGAAACCGTCCGGATCGTCGCCCCGGTAGCTGAAATCCGGCAGGCGGCTCAGCCAGTTGGGTGTGAGTAGGCGAAGCGAATCCCAGCGCTCCCGGCTCCACGAATTCGCCACCTCACCGCGTTCGAGCAACACATGATCGATCGCTCGGCGGGTGAGGTGACGGCTCATGGCAAGCCCGGCCTGGCCGGCGCCTATAATGACGGTCGAAATCCTTTTCACGACACTTGCTCCTGCAACATGAGTGGACGGCTGCTCACTTCACCGAGACGAACACGTTCGTCGGGTTGGTGAGCGCGTCGAACACGGCGGACCGCTTCTGCGCCTGGGCGACCAGAGCGCGGATGTCCTCGTCGCTGGCATCGGCGTCGACGTCGAACGTCACGTGAATGGCGTCGAAACCGTTGCGGACGTCGCTGTCGATGCCGAGGATGCCCTGCAGGTCCATGTCGCCTTCGACGGTGGCCTTCACCGAATTCAGCTGGATACCGCGATGCTGCGCCACGGCGGCCAGGCCGCCCATCAGGCAGCTTGCCAGCGCGGTCAGCGCCAGTTCGGCCGGTGTCGGGGCGTTGTCTTCGGCGGCGAACTGTTCCGGATGGTCCGCTTCGACGGCGAAGATCTTCTGGCGCTGCTGCTCTTCGCCAAGGCCGAAGAAGCCGCTGATCGTCGATCTGCTGTGCGTGCCGTTGACCCATTCGCAGGTCGTGCGCCATGTGAACCGGGCGGCCTCCGGCGTCTCTTCCAGCGCCTCGCGGGCGCCGAGCAGTGCTTCGGTGTTGACGCCGTTGTTGACGGCGGCGTTCTGCATCGTTGCGTCTTGCATCGTTCTTTCCTTCCTGAATCAGGCTTTGGTTGCGTGTCGGGGCGTTCAACAGGCGGGCCGCATGGTCGGACAGCACCCTGCGCCTTCGAGCAGGAGGATTTTGGTGTCCGCCAGTTTGAGCGACCGTTGAAACGAGCGTGGAAAAACGGGGGCGCGTTCGTGGAAATTCCACGGCCGAGCGGCTTGGCCGGTCCTGCGCATCCCTTGAAATGCGGAAAACCCGGGCGTGCGGGCCCGGGTTTTCGTGGCAATTGGACGCCGGCTGGCCGCCGGGCCCGACGTGGAACCGCCAATGCGGTCAGGCTTTCGCCGACATGTTGGCGGCCCGGCGGATGTGTTCGCGCACGACCGACAGCGAAGGGCCCTGGCGGAGGGCGGACCATCTCGTCGATGTCGGACGCGAGTAGGTTCCGAATGACCTGGACATTGCTTCTTCCTCTCTGAATGTGCGGGCGGTCATGCCCGCCGATGCACACCTGCTACAGTTTGCCCATTGGAGACTCCGTGGTAGGTTTCGTGGAAATTCGGTCGGCCTTGCGGATTCCACGGTTCGCCCGGCGGATCAGGCTTCCAGGAACTTGTGCTGGACCCGGAAGCCC
>DATHRP010000345.1:0-1512 GCA_035465195.1 Afifellaceae bacterium
CTTCTTGGTCGCTTCCTCGAGATAGGCGATCACATCCTCGATCTGGTCTTCTTTCTTAAGTCCGGCGAAAACCATCTTCGTGCCCGGAATGAAGTCCTTCGGCTTTTCAAGATAGGTGGCAAGGGTCTCTGCCGACCAGACGACATCGGAACTCGCCATCGCGTCGGAATAGGAATAGTCCTCGAGCGAACCCGCCTTGCGGCCGAAAAGTCCGACAAGGTGCGGCCCGACCTTGTTCTTTTCCGAGTCGGCGTTATGGCAGGCCTTGCACTTGTTGAAGACTTTCTTGCCCTTCGCGGCGTCGCCGTCGGCGTGCGCGGGCGCTGCAAGCAAAACCGCCGCAAGGGCGGCCGACGCTATTTTGACGGTCGATGTCAGGCTCATGCAGATTTCCTCCCTCAATTGTCGCTGTGCTAACATAAACTCCAAACCAATCGGCCTGAAAGGTCTTTGACTATTGTCAAGCGCTGCGGCCCAAACCGGGGATACCGGCGGCATCAGGCCGTGGATTGCTGTTTCGGCAGTGGCGGCCCGATGAGGATGGAACAATAGCAGGCCGCAAAGATCGCGAACCCGGAAATCCAGAGGCCGCCCGACAGGAAGATCAGCAAGAAATAATGTGAGGGCATCAGGCCGGGGCCGAAACCCCGGACCGCGGCTGCGATCGCGATCAGACCGTAGGCCAGTGCAACCGGCCGACTGACCGACAACGGCCGGCCCGTGTGGCCGAGCGCGGCCCTCGTCATGACGGCGAGGGTCATGCCGCCGATGGCGCCGATCGCTATGATATGGAGCGCCGCGGTTTCATGCGGCGCGCCGATCAGATGTGATCCCGCCAGGGCTGCATACCCGACGGCGATCCAGGCATAGGCAAGGTGGAGCGACCACAGGATCGGTTCGCCCAGCACCGCGGCCGAGCGCCAGAAGGCGAGCCTGGCGCCATTGAATATGGCGGCGGCCAGTGCGACTGCACCCGTGACGACACCAGGAAAGGCGAATAGGTAGCATCCGATGAGCAGAGACGATGCGACAATGGTCGCCCTGTCCAGTAGCGGGAAACTGCGCGGCAAGGCTCGCATCCCGCTTTCGCGCATCAGGGCATTGCGGGTGAAGGACGGCACCACTCGCCCGCCGATGATGACGACGAGAAGCGACAACGTCATCAGACCGAAGGCCAGTCCGCCTGTCGCGCTGTTTTCGGTGAGCCCGAGCCATTCTGCATGAACCGCTCCGTTGGCGCCGGCCAGAAAGATCAGCAGCAGCAGGAAGATCAGGTTGCGCGGCGCCGGCCGGACGAACAGGCCGAGAGCGACAAGAATTGTCAGCGCCGGCAGGTGCGCCATATCCAGAACTGCGACCAGCGCGGCCGGGAAAAACCCCGAGAACCACATCGCGGCACGGCCTGCCAGCCACAGCACGACCAGCACGACCAGCGGCGTGCCGGCGACGCGGCGGGCGCCCGTCCAGTTCGGGATGGCCGTCAGGATGAAACCGCTGACGACCGCGGTCGCG
>DATHRP010000346.1:0-1507 GCA_035465195.1 Afifellaceae bacterium
GGATTTAGCCTTCGCTCCATCCGGTTACGCTTGCTGAACCTGATCGATTGACTGCGACGCCCTGTCCCGGCAATGGCCTGAACGGAGGAAATGAACGAGCAAGACCGGAGGAGAAGTATGTCCGGTTGAGGCGTGATCGACCCGGAATCGGCCGCCGCACGCCGCCGGTCCGCCCTATCCGGCGTTGCTCGGGCTCGACAACGGCTTATGGTTGCCCGATACAGCCTGTTCGGTTATCTTTGGGGCAGATGTTGGTAGTCATCTGGGGAATGTCGGTTGAATAGCCGCGGGGTAATTGCGCCCCCAGATGGAAATGCACAGGTGGTGCTAGGTGTACCGGCAGAACAAGCTGCCCGCGTTGAAAAGTGTACACATAGTTAGCTGGGTGAGCCTTGCTGTTTTCTCTGGTATTTTTCTGACAAGGAGAGTTCCTATGAACATCGCAATGCTGACATTGTGCACGTCGCTTCTTTGTGGACCCGCGTCAGCTGAGAGGCCGTTTCGAAAGAGGTTGAGTGGTCGAGGATCGTGTGATTCCAAGCGATTGGCACCTGCTTGGAGATTCGCATGTGGACCCCGACCACTCGTGAACAGTATAGACGCCCAACGACCCGTTACCAGACCGATCTGACCGACGCTGAATGGCGACTGATCGAGCCCCAGCTTCCGCTGCCGAAGACGACGGGAAGGCCGCGCGGTTGGCCGATGCGCGAGATCGTCAACGCCATCTTCTACGTCATGCGCGGCGGCATTGCATGGCGTCTTTTGCCCTCGGATTTTCCACCTTGGAGCACGGTCTACCGCTGGTTCGCGGCGTGGCGGGACGACGGCGTGTTTGAGAACATCAACCATGCTCTCGTCATGGCCGACCGCGAGCGGGCTGGACGCGAAGCCAGCCCGTCAGCAGCGATTATCGACAGCCAGAGCGTCAAGACGACCGAGGCCGGTGGGCCGCGCGGTTACGACGCCGGCAAGAAGATCAACGGGCGCAAGCGCCACGCCATGGTCGACACCGACGGCCGGGGCCTGTTCCTGGAGCCCCATCCAGCAAGCATTCAAGACCGCGATGGCGGCGGGCCGCTACTCGACGCCTCACGCCCCTTCTTCCCCTTCATCGAACGCGTCTTCGCCGATGCCGGATATGACCATGAGCGCGTCACCAGCGCCACCAACATCGTCGTCGAGATCGTCCGCAAACTGCCCGGCCAAGTCGGCTTCGCCGTCCTGCCGCGCCGCTGGGTGGTCGAGCGGTTCTTCGCCTGGATCAGCCGCAATCGAAGGTTGGCGAAAGATTTCGAGGCCACCATCGATTCGGCACGAGCCTTCCTCTACGCCGCCTCCATCATGTTGCTCGTCCGCAGAATTGCGAGGTCCGCATGAGTTTCGAAACCGACTCTGACATACAGTCGCATCCGCGGAGTTTCCAGTCTCCTCCCTTGGAGTCTCAGGTTGCATGGGGAGGCTGCAGAGCAAAAACTAAAGAGCAGTGTCAAAAGGCTAACAAATA
>DATHRP010000347.1:0-2075 GCA_035465195.1 Afifellaceae bacterium
AGTAATCTAGCGCAAATCCTGTCCTCGCAATGGCGGGCGGCGAGAAAATGACGATTTTTGCCGCCGGGGGTTCCTGCGGCTGGGGTTGACCCGCATGCCGGCCGATGCCACCTATGCCTTGCCAGTCGGCCGGACGACCGCTGCGCCGGGCGCCGAAAGGCGGGCGTGGAGGAAAGTCCGGGCTCCATGGAACGAAGGTGCCGGGTAACGCCCGGCGGACCGGCGGTCTCCGCCGGTCAAGGGAAAGTGCCACAGAAAGCAGACCGCCCGCCCGGGCAACCGGACGGGCAAGGGTGAAAGGGTGGGGTAAGAGCCCACCGCGCCTGCGGTAACGCCGGCGGCACGGCAAACCCCACTTGGAGCAAGACCGAATAGGGGCGACGCGGATCCGGGGTTTGTGCCCCGTTGAAGGATCCAGCCGGTTCCAGGCCAGTCGCCCGGGTTGGTTGCACGATGCATCCGGCGACGGATGCACCAGATGAATGGTCGTCACGAGGCCGGCTTGCCGGCGTCGTACAGAACCCGGCTTACAGGCCGGCTGGCAGCAAAAGACGGCCCCCGGTTTGCCGGCGGGCCGTCTTTCGTTTTCCGTGTTTGCCGACTTGCGTCAGCTGCTGGCGAGGATCTTCTTGACCTTGCCGCAATAGCTGGCCGACACCTTGTTCATGCGCTTGGCGTAGTGCCCGGCATTGTATTTCAGGATCGTGCCGCAGGTCGTGCCGCCGCCGAGCCTGTGCGCCTCGCCGAGATATTTCATGCCCCAGCGCAGGTTGGTGTCGGGATCGTAGAGCGCCTTGACCGACCCCTTGTAGCCGATCGCCCTGGCGGTCGACGGCTTGATCTGCATCAGCCCGACCTCGCCCGCGCGGCCGCGCGCGCGGGGGTTGAACCGGCTTTCCACGGTCACGACCGCGTGCGCCAGAGCGACAGGCACGCCGTTGGCCCGGGCGTGCTTGGCGATCAGAGTGCTGTACTTCGTCTTTGCCGGCGCCGCCTTGCCGGCCGTTGACGCGCGGCCCATCCTGCCGGACGCCGTTGCGGCGCCGGCGCCGTCCTTCCACTGGCCGACCAGATAGGCCAGCGAACTGCGGGAATCGTTATCGGCGAAACGCGCCGATGCGCTGGAGACGACCGCGATTGCGGTCAGAGCAACAACAGGGGCCAGGAGCCTCAACCTCATACCCAAATCCTCGTTCTGGTTTTCAGGGAAATCGGCGGCGGCGTTTGGCGGTTCGATGTGGCGAAATTGTGTGGGTTTCATCACGAATTGTTGCAGCGCAGCAATCGTGTGATTCAATGACTTAGCGTAAAGTGCTGATCAATCCGTGCAGCGTCTTGACCGTCGAGGTGTCGGCGACGCCGTCGACGCGTTCGGGCCGGAAGTGCCTCTGGAAGGCCGTCACGACCTGTCTGGTCGCCTCGTCGAAGCGGCCGGTAATCCCGACGTCGTAGCCGTAGAGCGCAAGCATGGCCTGCAGGGCCTCGACCGGTTCTCCGCTGTCGCCGGGTGCCATGAAGTGCCCGCCGCCGACCGGCTCCGGCTCGATCCAGTGGCCGATGCCGGCCGCCGCCAGCCGCGCCCACGGGAAGGCTTCGCCCGGATCGGCCTTGCGGGCCGAGGCGACGTCGGAGTGGGCGAGCACGCGCTCAGGCGGAATGGCGTGGCGCGACAGGATATCGCGGCAGAGCGCGATCAGGGCGTCGATCTGGGGATCGGGGAAGGGCGGAAGCAGCGTGCGGTCGTTGGCCTGCGGATCGGCGAGCGCGGCGTGGCCGCAATTGGCGATCTCGATGCCGATGGAGCGCGAATTGATGTCGCGCTCGCCGGCCCAGCAGGATTCGCCGGCGTGCCAGGCGCGCCGGTCTTCGTCGACCAGCCGGAGGACGCGCCCGTCGGCGTGGACGAAATAGTGGCACGACACGCCGCTTTCCGGATTGCAGAGCCAGCCCAGCGCCTGGTCGTCGTCGGGCATGCCGGTATAGTGGAGCAACAGGATGTCGACCGGCCCGGTCCGCCGGTCTCCGCAATTGGGCGAGGGGCAGTCGGCGACCTGCAAATCGCCGATGTCGCTCAC
>DATHRP010000348.1:0-4703 GCA_035465195.1 Afifellaceae bacterium
GCAAATGAGAGTCTGCTTTCGGGTGCGATGCAGATATTGCGGCGAAAAGATTCCGCTGTCGGGTGCATGCCGGGCAGGTTTCCATCGTGCTCAAAAGGAAGAATCCTGACCCGCAACGGAGATCTGCACGTCAAGCACGCCTTCCCGCCTAGCCCGCCCTCTCCTTCACCCTCTCCAGGATCACCCGCCGCACTTCTTCATCCTGCACCAGCACCGCGCTGCCCAGCGCGTTCAGCCGTCTCCTTGTCTCGTGCAGCTGGTCGATCAGGTCGAGGACGATCGGCAACGTGCCGGTTTCCACGTCCATGTCGTAGTGCAGCGTGCAGATGAGCTGCACCCGGGCGCATTCGGCCTCCTCGAAGACCGGCTCGCCCTCGTCCTCACGGGCGATGACGATTCGCTCACCGATCCACAGTTCCAGGTCCTCGCGCCGGAGCGCGGCGATCGAGGCGACCAGTTCGTCGATCCTCATCATTTCAGCATGTCCTTGCGCGGGTTCTGAGCCTTCCGCGGCTTCCAGTCCTTCAGGAACGCTTCAAGCTCCGGCTCGTCGCCCTCGGGCAGCACGACCTGGAGCTCGACATATTGATGGCCGCGCTTGCCGGAGCGGCGGTTGCGGACACCCTTGTCCTTCAGCCGCATCTTCGTGCCGGTGTTCGATCCCTTCGGCACCTTGAGATTGACCTGGCCGTCGATGGTCGGCACGGCGATCGTGCCGCCGAGCACCGCCTCCTTCAGCGTGACGGGCAGGGTCAGGTGTATATTGTCGTCCTTGCGCCGGAAGAAGGCGTGCGGCTCGACGTGCAGCTCGACATAGGCGTCGCCTGCCGGCCCGCCGCCGAATCCCGGCATGCCCTGCCCCTTCAGTCGCAGCATCTGGCGGTCCTCGGCGCCCTCGGGGATCTTCACCTTCAGCGACTTGCCGTCGGGCAGCGTGACGGTGCGCTCCGCGCCGTTCGCCGCTTCCAGGAAGCCGACCGGCAGAACGTAGCTGGCGTCGGCGCCGCGCGCCCGGAACTCCGCGTGCCTTGCGCCGCCGCCGCCGGCACGGCCCCCATATGCGCCGCCGAAAGCGCGCGCCAGAAACTCCTCCAGGTCCTCCTGGCTCGCGAAGCCGTCCTGCTCGGCATGCGAACCGTCGGGCCGGCCGGCATAGTCGCGGTAGTAGCGATGCTGCGGCGTCTCCTGGCCCGAAGCGTCGATCTCGCCGGCGTCGAAGCGGCGCCGCTTCTCCGTGTCCTTCAACAGGTCGTAAGCCGAGGAGACCTGCTTGAAGCGGGCCTCGGCCGACTTGTCGTCGGGGTGCAGGTCCGGGTGGAACTGCCGCGCCAGTTTCTTGAAGGCGGCCTTGATTTCCGCGTCGCTCGCCGAGCGCTCGACGCCGAGTGCCGCGTAGGGATCGTTCATCGCGTCCATGACACCGGCAGACCTAGCCTGCCTGTCCCGCACCGGCAACCGCCTGGCGGACCCATTGCACGATCTGACCGGCCGGCATGGCGCCGGACTGGCGCGCGATCTCGCGACCGCCGCGATAGAGGATCATCGTCGGGATGCCGCGGATGCCGAGCCGGGCGGCGATCTGCTGCTCCTCGTCGGAGTTCAGCTTGATCAGCCGGACATTCGGCTCCAGTTCCGCAGCCGCCGCCTCGTAGGCCGGCGCCATCGCCTTGCAGGGCCCGCACCACGGCGCCCAGACATCGACGAGCACGGGAACGCTGCTGCGCGCGATCTGCCGCTCGAAAACGCCGGCGCCGACATCCGTCGGCCTGCCCTCGAAGAGCCGGGCGCCGCACTTGCCGCACTTGGCGGCAAGCGCCGGCTTCGCCTCCGGGATGCGGTTGACGCCGCCGCACCGGCTGCAGACGACATGCTGGTCTGACATGGCATTATCCTGTCGGTTCGGCCCGGCGAACTGCCGGGTCGGCTCATGGCGGATTTGGGACTTTCAGAGGATAAATGCCAGTGCGCAGCCCGACTTGATCCGGGTCAAGCCGACGGTCGGCCGAGGGCCGGAGATCTGCACTGAGGACGCGTTTGCCGTGCTCCTTGCCGACCCGCCATCAGGACGATCCCGCCGACATATCCCTTTTCACCGAAGGCTTCCCGGCCACGTCGATCTCGCGAAGCGAACAGGTCCCGGCGACAAGCGGCCGGCCGGCAACTCAGCCGGGAAACGGCGGCGTGGGCGTTGCAGCCCCCTGTTGCTTTGCCTGGCCATGGCCTTTCTGTACCATGGCGGCGCTGAACTGGCCCGGTCTCCGGAGCGCACATGGCACGCCGTCTTGCGGCCGTTATGGCCGTCGACATTGTCGGATATTCACGCCTGATCGAACTGGACGAGGCAGGCACGCTTTCGGCGGTCAGCGAGCGGCTCAGGACGCTCATCGAGCCGAGGGTGCGGCAATATCACGGCCGCATCGTGAAGCTGATGGGCGACGGCACTCTCATCGAATATTCGAGCGCGGTCGATGCGGCCACCTGCGCGGTCGAGATCCAGTGCGCGATGGCGGACCGAAACGCCGATACCCCGCCGGAGAAGCAGATCAGGTATCGCATCGGCATCAATGTTGGCGACATCGTCGTCGAGGGCGACGACATATTCGGCGACGGCGTGATCATCGCCACGCGCCTGGAAACGCTCGCCGAACCGGGCGGTGTCTGCATTGCCGACAGCGCGCTGAACCAGATCAGGGGCAAGCTCGATCTCACCTTCGAGGCCATGGGCGGGCGCAAGGTGAAGAACGTCTCCGCCCCGGTCGTGGCGCACCGGATCGTGCTGGATAAAAAAGCGGCCGCCCTCAGGACGGAAATCGCCGAAGTCGAGCCCCGGCAATCGCCCCGGTACCGGGACTACCGGGTCGCGCTGGCGGCTTGCGCGCTGGCCGCGATCCTCGCGCTCGCATGGTGGCAGGCCCCCGTGCCCGGGCAGCAGGGCGTTTCCGCCGGCGGCAGCCCGACCCGGCAGGCGGCAAATCCGCAGGAAGACCGGCCGACGCTCGCCGTTCTGCCGTTCGCAAATATCAGCGGCGACAAGGAGCAGGAGTATTTCTCCGACGGAATGACGGAGGACCTGATTACCGACCTCTCCAAGCTCGCCAATCTCCGCGTGGTCTCCTCCACGACCACCGCCGGATACAAGGGCCGGTCGATCGACGTGCGGGAGATCGGCAAGGCGCTCGGCGTCAGGTACATCGTGGAGGGAAGCGTCCGGAAGGCGGGGAACCTTATCCGGATCAACGCGCAACTCACCGACGCGACGTCCGGCAGTCACATATGGGCCGAGCGATACGACGGTATCCTGGACGACATCTTCAGCCTGCAGGACCAGGTGCTGGCGAAAGTCGTCGACACCCTGGCTCTCAAACTGTCGGCGCAGGAGCGCAATCGCCTGTCCGCCAAGGGCACGCAAAGCGTCGCGGCCCATGACCTCTACCTGAAGGGCCTGTTTCAGGAATCGGCCTTCACCAGGGAGGGAAACGGAAAGGCGCGGGCACTCTATGAACAGGCGCTTTCGATCGACCCCGACTACGCGCTGCCCTACACGCGCATGGCGAACATTCTCGAGCTCAATGCCCGCAACGGCTGGACGGACGACATTCAGGGCGACCTCCAGCGCGCGGTAGACCTCGCCG
Source organism: Afifellaceae bacterium (assembly GCA_035465195.1). Classification (GTDB taxonomy): domain Bacteria; phylum Pseudomonadota; class Alphaproteobacteria; order Rhizobiales; family Afifellaceae; genus CAMYKZ01. The sequence goes on from DATHRP010000348.1 coordinate 3,633, forward strand.
AAAAGGCGACCCGGCTCGATCCCGAAAACCCGCGGACACACTGGAGCCTCGGACGCGCAGCTGCCCGCCTGCGCGCCGAGGGCTCGGTGAAAAGAGGCATCAAGGCCCTGCAGCGGGCGATCGAACTCGATCCGGATTTCGCCGATGCCTATGCCTTCCTCGGCGTTCTCTATACCGGCGACGGGCGGGCGGACGACGGGCTCCGTTCCGTGGAAACGGCCATGCGCCTGAACCCGAACTATCCGTTCTGGTATCTCTTCATGCGCGGCATGACCCGGTATGTCGTGGAGGATTACGACCAGGCGATCGCCGATTTCGAGGCCGCGATTGCAAGGAGCCCGACCGCGCCGTTCCTGAGATGGTGGCTGGCGGCGGCCTATGCGCAGGCCGGGCGGATGGACGATGCGGAATGGCAGGTCGAGGAACTTTATCTGACGGGTTTCGACGGCTCGATATCGACGATCCTGGAAACCAACCCGATCCAATATCCGCCCTATGTCAAGCTGTACCGGGAAGGCCTGGTCAAGGCGGGTCTGCCCGAAGGCTGACGGCGTCTGCGCCCGGAATGTCTGCGAGACGTGTTCCGCAGGGAAGCGGCTACGCCGCCTCCCGCGCTGCTCCCGTCGGGAACAGGAGATCCAGATATTCCCGGAACTGCTCCGACTGGCGCGCGGTCATGCCGGGCTTGCCGTAGGCCCGCTCCAGGATCAGGCCGCCCTCGATCACCGAGACGATCATTTCGGCGAGCCGCTTCGCCGTCACGGGCCTTGCCGGCGGATGGCGGTCGATCACCTCCTGGAACTTGCGGATGTACATCGCCGTCCAGGTCTGCAGCGTCTCCGCGACGAACTCCTTCACGTCGTTCTCGAAGTGATCGTCCTCGTAGGTGTAGAGCGCGTACATGCATCCTCTCGGCGGATTTTCGGGGTCGCCGAGGTAGGCCTCGAAGTCCTTCAGGAACTGGATCAGCTGATCCAGCGGATCGTCGTGCCTGGCTTCCGCCTGGGCCATGTAGGTTCTGAACATCTTCATGTCGGCCTCGGCGTACCAGCGCATCAGCTGATCGGCCAG
>DATHRP010000349.1:0-3322 GCA_035465195.1 Afifellaceae bacterium
GGAGATCTTCGGCAAGTCGGCCGCCTTCGATCCCGACCGCCTGTTCAAGATGGCACGTTCCAAGGCCTATCTGTTCGGCGGCGTAGAGATTCGCTGGTCATGCGCGAAAGAACTCCTTGGCGTAAAGAGCGAGGCGGAAGCCGACGCGGTCTTCCATTTCCCCGGCGGCCTGACGGACTATCTGGCCGAACAGCTCGGCGGCCAGACACTTGTCGGCCAGGAGATCTTCGCCGGCAGGACTGACCACCAAGGCGGCCATGGTTCGGTGGAATGGGCCTTCGCCTGGTTCCCCGGCGACGGCTTCGTCCGCTCCTACTGCAACACGGTTCCCACGCCCGAGGGCGGCTCGCACGAGGCGGGCATGCGTTCGGCGCTGCTGCGCGGCTTCAAGACCTATGCCGAGCTCGTCGGCAACAAGCGGGCCGCAATCGTCAATTCCGACGACATCCTGACGTCATGCGGCGGGATGTTGTCCGTATTCATCCGCGAACCGGAATTCGTCGGCCAGACGAAAGACCGGCTCGCGACGACTGAAGCCGCGCGAATAGTCGAAAACGCCGTGCGCGATTCCTTCGACCATTGGCTCGCGGCTTCACCCAACCAGGCGGCACAATTGCTGGAATGGGTGATCGAACGGGCGGACGAGCGGCTCAGGCGGCGCAAGGAGAAGGAAATCTCCCGCAAGTCAGCGACGCGCAAGCTGCGTCTGCCCGGAAAGCTGACCGACTGCAGCTCCGCCGACCGCGACGACACGGAACTGTTCATCGTGGAGGGCGACTCGGCCGGCGGGTCGGCGAAACAGGCCCGCGACAGGAAATGGCAGGCGATCCTGCCCCTGCGCGGCAAGATCCTCAACGTCGCCAATTCCGGTCGTGACAAGGTTTCCGCTAACCAGCAGATCGCCGACCTCGTTCAGGCGCTCGGTAGCGGCACCGGCAACCGCTACCGGGAAGAAGACCTGCGCTACGGCAAGATCATCATCATGACGGACGCCGACGTCGACGGCGCGCATATCGCCTCGCTGTTGATCACCTTCTTCTTCCGCGAGATGCCGGAGCTTGTCCGTAACGGCCATCTCTACATGGCCGTGCCGCCGCTGTTCCGGCTCGCCCAGGGCGGCAAGGTTTTCTACGCCCGCGACGAGGCGCACCGCGATGAATTGCTGGAGAGCGAGTTCAAGGGGCGCGGCAAGGTCGATATCAGCCGTTTCAAGGGTCTCGGCGAGATGCTGCCGGCGCAGTTGAAGGAGACGACGATGATCCCCGGCAAGCGGACGCTGCTCAGGGTGGAGATCGTCGACGAAACGGCCAACCAGACGGCGGACACGGTGACCCGCCTGATGGGCAACAAGCCGGAAGCGCGTTTCAGCTTCATCCAGGAGCGCGCCGCATTCGCCGAGGATACGCTGCTCGACATCTAGCCCGGACCGCAGTCCGGAATGCGGGGGTTTAATTCCCGCAATTCAGCCTTATCTAACAGTCCAGTGGACTTGCAGGCGTTGTGGTAATTTGACGACACCGGCAATTGGATTCACCGCGATGGCCGATAAACCTTGTGGAATCCGCTGATTTGGTCCACTAACCCCATCAAATGCCTATGCCCGGCGCCTCAGCCGGCGACGTAAGCAGGATTTTGAACCGACTTGGACGCCCACGCTGTCGAGATTCCGGCGGGGCACAAAAAGAATTCTATGAGCTTTGATACACTTGGACTAAGCGACAAGGTCGTTTCCGCCGTAAAGTCTTGCGGCTATACCGAACCCACCCCCATCCAGACTCAGGCCATCCCCCACGTGCTGGAACGGCGCGATGTGCTCGGACTTGCCCAGACGGGCACCGGCAAGACCGCCTCCTTCACCCTGCCGATGCTGACGCTATTGGAAAAAGGCCGTGCGCGGGCGCGCATGCCCAGGACTCTGATCCTGGAGCCGACTCGGGAACTGGCCGCGCAGGTCGAAGAGAATTTCGACCGCTACGGTGTCAATCACAAACTCACCGTCGCCCTACTGATCGGCGGCGTCTCTTTCGACGAACAGGACAAGAAGATCACCCGCGGGGCGGACGTCCTGATCGCGACCCCGGGACGGCTTCTCGACCATTTCGAGCGCGGACGCCTGCTTCTCACCGGTGTCGAGATCGTCGTCATCGATGAAGCCGACCGCATGCTCGACATGGGCTTCATTCCGGACATTGAACGGATCATCAAGCTGATCCCGTTCACCCGCCAGACGCTGCTGTTCTCGGCCACCATGCCGCCGGAGATCAGCTCGCTGGCCGACCGGTTCCTGCAGAACCCGGTCCGCGTGGAGGTCTCCAAACCCGCGTCGGTCGTCGATACCGTCAACCAGACCCTGGTCATGTCGGCAGGAAAGCCGCACGAGAAGCGTGCAACGCTGCGCCGGCAGATCGACGCGGCGCAGAAACTGACCAACGCGATCATCTTCTGCAACCGCAAGCGCGACGTGGCAACGTTGGCCCGGTCGCTGGAGAAGCATGGTTATTCGGTCGGCGCGCTGCATGGCGACATGGACCAGCATTCACGGCTGAAAACACTCGACGGATTCCGCAACAACGATATCACCCTGCTGGTGGCGAGCGACGTCGCCGCACGCGGCCTCGATATCCCGACCGTGAGCCACGTCTTCAATTTCGACGTTCCAAGCCACGCCGAGGACTATGTCCACCGCATCGGCAGGACGGGACGGGCCGGCCGGTCCGGCGAAGCGATCACGATCGCAACCGGAGCGGACAAAAAGTATATCGCCGCGATCGAGAAGCTGATCGGGCAGGATATCAAGACCGCCGAAGGCGCGGCGCACGTCGAAGACCAGTCCGACCAGGAAAGCAAGGCGGAGCGCAAACCACGCCGGGGCGACAAGCGCCGCGAAAGACGCGCCTCCGGCGAAAAGACCGAACGGTCGGAGGACAGGAAGCCGAAGTCCGAAAAATCCGACAAGCCGCAATCCCGAAAGGCGTCGGACAGGAAATCAGGCGACGACGAGGGCGACAAGAAGCAGCGCAAGAAGGACCGTGGCGGCGAGCGGGTCGGTTTCGGCGACCAGGCGCCCGCCTTCCTGCTTCGCCCGGTCAGGATCCCGAAAGCCGAGACCGTCGGCGACAACTGATCGCGGCTATTTCTTCGCCCTGAGCGCGGCTGAAAAGGCGCGCTCGGCCCATACCCTCACTTCATCCGGATCGTCGATCGCCTCTTCCCGCAGGCTCCAGTAGCCGAGCCTGACCGGGCCGTTCTTGCCCTGGTAGACGAAGGGTTCGCTGCCGGCATCCTCGAACAGGCCGACAGTCTCGTCGTCCGCCTTCATGTA
>DATHRP010000350.1:0-5005 GCA_035465195.1 Afifellaceae bacterium
GATGATCCTGTTTGCCCTGACCTGGGACATCGTCGGAGGGCAGATGGGCTACAATTCGCTCGGCAATATCTTCTTTTTCGGCGCGGGAATGTATGTCTCGGCGGTCGTGCAGATCGCCCTGTTCACCGATGTCGGTAGCTATACGTCGGCCCGTGGCGGCGAACAGCTTGTCCTCGACTACTCGCCATACTTCCTGAGCCTGTTTGCGGGAATGGGGGCCGCGGCTGTCGCCTGCGTCGGATTCGCCATCGTGCTTGGCCTCGTGATGTTCGGGTTGCGCGGACCGTATTTCGCCATTGGGACCCTGGGCGTGGCGCTCGCCGCGAGGGAACTGGCCGGCACATGGGAATGGATCGGCGGTGGCAGCGGCATCGCAATGCCGGTCTATCCGGGCTTGCCGAACGAGAAATCGGTGGTCTTCTACTCCATACTGTTCGTGCTTGCCGTTCTGACCTTCATCACCGTCCGCTGGCTGTACAGCACACGCTTCGGAATGGCGATCAACGCCATCCGGGACGACGAGGAAAAGGCCGAAGCCATGGGAATCCACACGATGCGCCACAAGATCGCCGCCTGGTCGGTATCGGCCTTCTTTCTCGGCATGTCGGGTGCCCTGTTCGGCAACATCACCGGATTCGTCGAACCGCTCGAGGTCGCCTTTCCCGCCGCGACCTTCGGGATATTCATGGTCGTCATGTCGCTGCTCGGCGGCAAGGGAACGCTTTGGGGACCCGTCATCGGCGCAACCGTATTTCATGTCATCAAGGAAGTGACATGGACCTACCTGCTGGGTTGGCAGTGGGTCGCTCTCGGCGTTCTGATTGTCGTCAACGTCGTGTTCGTCCAGCAAGGAATTCTCGGCTGGATCAAGGAACAGTGGCCGGAGCGTTTCGGTATGGTGGTCGACGAGGACGGACGCAAAGCCGAGGCGGGAGCTGGCTCATGAGCGCGTTGATCGAAATCCGCGACGTTTCCAAGAGCTTCGGCGGCGTCCTGGCGAACAGCAAGATCAGCATGGATGTCGCGGAAGGTCAGATCACCGGGTTGATCGGACCGAACGGATCGGGCAAGACCACCCTGTTCAATTCCATCGTTGGATATCATCCGATCGACGAAGGCGAGATCCGGTTCGAGGGGCGCGAGATTTCAAGTCTCAGAGTTCCCCAGATCGCCCGTCTCGGCCTGCTCAGGACGTTCCAGCAGACACGGATCTACGGCGACATGGATTGCGTCAAGAACATGCTGATCTCGGTCCCGCACCGGAAGGCAACGTTCGGCGACATGTTCCGGCACTATTCGCCTGACACGCTGGAGCGCGCCGAGCAACTACTGGAGTTCGTGGGCCTTTATGCAAAGCGCAGGCTGCTTGCCGGAGATCTGTCGTTCGGCCAGCAGAAACTGCTGGAATTCGCCATGGCGCTGATGAACGAGCCGACCGTTCTGCTGCTCGACGAACCGACAGCCGGGATCAACCCGACGCTGATCAACGGGTTGATCGACCGGTTGCGCCGGGCCAACACGGAGTTCGGTATCACCCTGCTGGTGATCGAGCACAATATGCGCGTCATCATGAACATGGCCGACAGAGTCTATTGCCTGGCCCACGGCGAGATGCTGGCATCGGGGACGCCGGATGAGGTCCAGACCAACCAAGCTGTCATCGATGCCTATCTGGGAGCCCATTGATGGCTGACGAAAAGCAAGCCAAGAGCCGCGCCAGCGGCTACCACATGGGCGATGTCGATACGGTCATCTCCGTCGACGAGGTGACGCGCCAGGTCTCCGAAATCGCCGGCGAAGTGACCGTCGAAGACCTCGAAGCGCTGGTTCCCGGCGATGCCTATCTTTCGATCGAGGATCTGAACGCCGGATACGGCAAGATGCAGATCCTGCACAATCTTTCGCTGCGCGTCGGCAAAGGGCAGTCGCTCTGCCTGATCGGGCCGAATGGGGCGGGAAAATCGACCGTGTTGCATGCGATTTTTGGCTTCAACACCATTTATTCCGGCAAGATCCGCATCGGTGAGGGACCGGACAAGCGCGATATCACGCGACTGTCGGCCAACCAGAAACTGCGGGAGGCTGGCGTCGCCTATATCCTGCAGGACAAGTCGGTCTTCCCGAACATGACGGTGGAAGAAAACCTCTGGATGGGCGGCTATCTCAAGGACTCGCCTACCGAAGCCAAGCAAGTCGCCGAAGAGGTGTTCGACAAGTATCCGCGCCTGGCGGCGCGGCGCAGGCACCAGGCAAAGGTGCTGTCTGGCGGCGAACGGCGGCTGCTGGAGATTTCGCGGGCGCTTGTCATGAAGCCGAGCTTGCTCCTTGTCGACGAACCGTCGATCGGGCTGGAGCCGCGCTTCATCGACATGGTCTTCGATATCCTCGACGATCTGCAACATAAGGAAGGCAAGACCATCGTGATGGTCGAGCAGAACGCCAAGAAGGGGCTGGAATTCGCCGATATCGGCTACGTGCTGGTTTCCGGCCAGATCGCGGTTGCCGGCAAGGGCGACGATCTTCTACAAGATCCGGACGTGGGCCGCCTGTTCCTCGGCGGCTAACTTTCCCGGAGCCCAGGTCTCGATGGTTTCGCCGCAGGCCGGTACACACCCGAATCCGGCCCGGCTGACGGGTGTCATGCTCGCCGCGCAGATGCTGACCATGGTGCCGTTCGCGTGCTGGCCGGTCACGCTGGCGGAACTCAGCGCGGAATGGGGTCTCTCCAACTCGCAGGCCGGCGTCGTCGGCGGCGCCTATTTCGCGGGCTACATCATCGCCGCGCCGGTCCTGGTCGGACTGACCGACGTGATCGACGCCCGCCGCATCTACCTGTTCTCCGCTGCACTGACGCTCGCCGCCACGCTGGCGTTTGCGACCCTGGTCGACGGCTATCTGCCGGCCATCCTGGCCTGGGGCTGCGCAGGGGCGGGGCTGGCGGGCACTTACATGCCCGGGCTGCAGATCCTGAACAGCCGGTTCGATGCCGCGACCCGGGTCCGCTTCGTTCCCTGGTACACGGCCGGCTTTTCGATCGGCAGCGGTTCGTCCTTCATCATTGTCGGCCTGCTTGCCGATTTGTTTCATTGGGACAGGGTGTTTCTCGTCGCGGCGGCCGGTCCGCTGATCGGCGCTCTGCTCGTCCTTTCGGTCGTCCTGCCGAAGGCGCCTGTGCCCCAGACCGTGCGCCGCAATCCGCTGGACTTCCGGCCGGTCCTGAAGAACAGGCGGGGCCTCGGCTATCTGTTCGGCTATCTCGGCCACACCTACGAACTGTTCGCCTACCGGACCTGGATCTTCGTGCTGATCGTCCAGGCCGGCGCGCTGTCCGGCTTCGCGATCTCCTCGTCCATTGGCGCCGTCATCGCCGGCACGTTCGCCTATATGGGCGTCGCCTCGTCGCTGATCGGCGCCGGTTATGCGCTGCGGTTCGGCCGCGACCGGACGATTACCGTCTTCATGGTGGTAAGCGTTGTCCTCGGGCTCACCACCGGTCTCTTGTCCGGCCAGTATTTTCCGGTCTTCTGCATCGTGGCCGGCATCTACAGCATCTCGATCATGACCGATTCCGGGGCGCTTACAGCCGGCGTGGTGGAGGTATCCGCAGAGGAAGAGCGGGGCGCGATGCTGGCCGCGCACACCTTCCTCGGTTTCCTCGGGGCCTCGTTCGGTCCGCCGGCCGTCGGCCTGGCTCTCGATCTCGGCGGCGGGGTCGGAAATCCGTCGGCCTGGTTCTGGGCCTTTGCCGCCATGGCGGCCGGATCCGCCTTCGCGCTCGCCAGCCGGTGGTACATTCTGCGGGATCGGACCTGATCGACCCGCATCACAATTTCGGCGCACAAGTGTCGTAAATTCTAAATGATTTTGCGCTAAGGCTGCGAGCGACGCTTCGATCCGTGCAGCACTGGTATTGCGTATGTCGACCGAAGATTTTGACGGCCGCTTTGCCGGGATAGAAACCTGGCCGAGCCTGGAAGCGCTGCAGGCGTTCCACGAGGAGCAGCTTGCGGCGGTCGCGTCCGTTGCGCCGGCGCTCCCGAAAATCGCCGAAGCGGTCGATGCGGCCGCCGATCGCCTTTCCGGCGAGGGTCGACTCATCTATGTCGGCGCCGGCACGTCGGGTCGTATCGGTGTGCAGGACGGCGTCGAACTGACACCGACATTCAACTGGCCGGAGGACCGTATCGTCTATCTCATCGCCGGCGGCGACGGCTCGTTGGTGCGGGCCGCGGAAGGCGCCGAAGACGATGCCGACATGGGCCGTCTGAAGATGCTCCAGACCAGGGCCGGCAGGCACGACGTGGCGATTGGCATCGCCGCGAGCGGCGCCACGCCGTTCACGGTCGCCGCGCTCGAGCAGGCGCGGGCGCAGGGCGCGATGACGGTCGGCGTCGCCTGCAATGCGGGTTCGCCACTGCTCGCCGCCGCCGAATTCCCGGTCTTGCTGCCGACCGGCGCGGAAGTGGTTTCCGGCTCCACCCGGATGAAGGCCGGCACCGCGCAGAAGGTCTTCTGCAACCTGTTTTCCACGCTGCTGATGATGCGGCTCGGGCGGGTCTATCGCGGCCTGATGGTCGACATGCGCGCGAACAACGACAAGCTGAGACGCCGGGCCAGGCGCATGGTCGAACAGCTCACCGGATGTTCCGGGGCCGATGCCGCGGACGCACTGGACCGCGCCGGCGGCGACCTCAAGCTGGCGGTCATGCTGGTGTCCGGCTTCGATCCGGATACGGCGCGCGAAACGCTTGACCGCCATGGCGGCAATCTCGGCGCCGCACTGGCCGAATTGTCGGATGGGCGTGAGCAAACGGCGTTACGCGCCTGATTTCACAAGCTCCGCCGCTCCTGCGGGGCCTCCCGACAGGCAAAGGTCTGCTGTTGGATGAACTCCGGACCTGGCCTGTGCTTGTTCAAAGAGGCGAAAAGTGACCCATTTCGGACATCGATCTATCGACGGGTTACGTCGCGACGCGGCCGCGCAGGCCAAGAAGGGTGATGCTGT
>DATHRP010000351.1:0-3561 GCA_035465195.1 Afifellaceae bacterium
AGCACAACCGCCATCGCGAACCATTGCAAAGCGTAACCGAAATGTTTTCCGGGCCCGAAGCCGGCAGGCGACCATTCCCGCACGAAGCCGCCGGCTTCTTCCGCGTCCATGAGCAGGACGAAATCCTGCACGTTCTGCCCCAACGCGGCCGCGACATCCGCGGTTGTCGGGAATACCGCGCGACGGGGCCAGGAAGCCGATGCCGCCACCGCATCGCCCATGCGAAATGCTGCTCTTGGCAGGTGACCTGCACGGCCCCGCACGGTGATGCGCGCATCCGGGACCGACAGGTCCGCCGTGCCCGGGTCCGCCAGCCAGCCGCGGTTCACGAGCAGAACCGGTTCGCCATCGAGCGCGACCAGCGGCGTCAGCAGGTAGTAGCCGGGCCGCCCGTTTCGCGTGATGTTCTCCAGCAGGAATTGCCGGTCGCCATCGAAGCGGCCGGTTGCCTTGATCCGCTGGTAGGGTCGGATCTCCATCCCGTGCTGCCAGGCCGCGAAGCCGGTTTCGGCCTCGAAAGCCGCCTGGTCGGCGCGCTTTTCGAGTCCGCGGCTCACCTGCCAGCCCCCGAGCGCGGAGAACAGCAGCACGAACAGCGTCCCGATCGCAAAGGGCAGCCAGCCCGGCAGCGGCTTTTTATGGCTTTCGTTCACGATATACTCGGAGACCAGAGGTGCTTATATGAAATTCGTCGTAATTGCTCTGTTGGCTGCGATCGTCATCAGCCTGGGAACCGCCCTATTCTACCTGCGACGAGAGGATGCCGACTCGCCCAAGATGCTGCGTGCGCTGCAGGTTCGCGTCGCGCTGTCACTGACGCTCATCCTGTTCCTCGTCGTCTCGTATTTTGCGGGCTGGATCGAACCGCCGACGATGTAGCAAGAAAACGGGCGCCGAAGCGCCCGCTGTCGTTTATTCTGGAGCCGGCCCTGAGGCCGGTTTCGTGCGTCCTGACGCCCGACCCCGTTACTACAGCCAGTAGACGAAGACGTACAGGCCGATCCAGACCACGTCGACGAAATGCCAGTACCACGCCACCGCCTCGAACGCGAAGTGCTTGTCCGGCGAGAAGTGTCCCTTGAGTACGCGGAACCAGATGGTCGTCAGCATGATCGCGCCGATCGTGACATGCATGCCGTGGAAGCCCGTCAGCATGAAGAACGTCGAGCCGTAGATACCCGACGTCAGCTTCAGGTTCATCTCGTGGTACGCATGCATGTACTCGTAGCCCTGCAGGAAAACGAAGATGAAGCCGAGCAGGAAGGTCGCCGCGAGGAAGATCTTGAGCGGCAGGCGCTTGCCAGCGAGCAGCGCGTGGTGCGCGATCGTCACCGTGATGCTCGAGGTCAGCAGCAGTGCCGTATTGATCAGCGGCAATCCGAGCGGCGGCATCGCCTCGAACTCGCCACCGATCTCACCCGGGCCACTCGTGGGCCAGGTGCTCTCGTAGCCTTCCCAGAGCAGCAGGTTCGTGAAGAAGTTGTTGCTCGCGCCCCCCAGCCAGGGGATCGACATGTTTCTCGCATAAAACAGCGCGCCGAAGAACGCCGCGAAGAACATCACTTCGGAGAAGATGAACCAGAACATGCCCTGGCGGAACGACTTGTCGACCTGGGCGTTGTAGAGGCCCTGCTCGCTTTCGCCGATGACCGTGGCGAACCATCCCGTGACCATGAAGATGATGACGGCGAAGCCCAGCAACATGATGTAGAAGCCTGCGTCGGCGCCATTCAGCCAGCTCGAGACGCCGACCATCAGGAACAGCAGGCCGATGGATCCGACCACGGGCCAGTGGCTGCCGTGTGGGACGTAATAGCGGTCGTCAGTATGTGTCGTCATTGTAGGTCTCTGATACTGCTTGTGTTAAAGCGGGTTGCTGGCCGCCTGCGGGGCGGTGTCAAAAAGCGTGTACTGCAGCGTGATGGTGTCGACGTAGTCGGGCAGGTCCGGGTTGACGATGAACTGCAGTGGTAAAGCGCGCTCCTCGTTTGCCGCGAATTCCTGGCTCGTGAAACAGAAGCACTCGATCTTCACGAAGTGCTCGGCCGCTGCGGTCGGGGTGACGCTCGGCACCGCGCGAGCGATCTTCTGCTCGGTGGCAAGATTCCTGCCCGTGAACGTCGCGAAGTACATCTGTCCCGGGTGGACGGTCATGCTGTCGGTTTCGGCCTCGAGTTCGAACGGGGCATAGGAATTGACGGTCGTGACGAACTCGATACGAATCTCGCGCGTCAGGTCCGGTGCAGCCTCGATAGAAACCGCCGCCGCGTTGGTGCGACCGCCAAAGCCCGTAATTTCGCAGAACACGTCATAGAGCGGCACCAGCAGATAGCCGAAACCGAACATGGCAACGGCCATGATCAGCAACCGGCGCATCAGCGACCGGTTTTCGGATTTCAGCCTGTCGTTCTGTCCGCTCATGTCGTCGCCCCGCGCCTCAGGAACGCAAAACGCCCAGGAGGATGAATCCGAGGTAGAAGGAAACGGCAATCGCCGCAACGATCAGGGTCGTGCGGCGGATGCCTTTCCTGCGCTCTTCGTCGTGCTGGATCAATGGAAGCCGACCTTGTTGTCGAGTTTCGGCGGCGTGTCGAACGTGTGGTACGGCGCCGGTGACGGCACGGTCCACTCGAGGCCGCGCGGCGCCTCCCAGACCTCGGCCGATGCTTCGGCGCCCTTCTTCGACGTCAGCAGTACCCAGACGAAGATCAGCTGCGAGAGGCCAAAGCCAATCGCGCCGATGCTTGCGACGGTGTTGAAGTCGGCGAACTGCGTCGAGTAGTCCGGGATGCGCCGCGGCATGCCCGCGAGCCCCAGGAAGTGCATCGGGAAGAACGTGACATTGACGAAGATCGCCGACAGCCAGAAATGCAGCTTGCCCAGCGACTCGTTGTACATGTGGCCGGTCCACTTCGGCAGCCAGTAATAGGCGCCCGCCATGATGGCGAAGATCGAGCCCGGCACCAGGACGTAGTGGAAATGCGCGACCACGAAATAGGTGTCGTGATACTGGACGTCCGCCGGCGCAATCGCGAGCATCAGGCCCGAGAAACCGCCGATCGTGAACAGGAATACGAAGGCCAGCGAGAACAGCATCGGCGTCTCGAAGGTCATCGCACCGCGCCACATGGTCGCCACCCAGTTGAACACTTTGACGCCCGTCGGCACGGCGATGAGCATCGTTGCGAACATGAAGAACAGCTGGCCGGTCAGCGGCATGCCGACCGTGAACATGTGATGCGCCCAGACGATGAACGACAGGAACGCGATGCAGGAGGCCGCGTACACCATCGAGTCGTGGCCGAACAGCGGCTTCCTCGAGAACGTCGGGATGATCTCGGAAACCACGCCGAATGCCGGCAGGATCATGATGTAGACCTCGGGATGCCCGAAGAACCAGAAGATGTGCTGGAACATGACCGGGTCGCCGCCGCCGGCCGCGCTGAAGAACGTGGTGCCGAAGAAGCGATCGGTCAGCAGCATGGTCACCGCCCCGGCGAGCACGGGCATGACCATGATCAGCAGGAACGCCGTGATCAGCCAGGTCCAGACGAACAGCGG
>DATHRP010000352.1:0-6134 GCA_035465195.1 Afifellaceae bacterium
GGTCGCGGCTCGGCGGGAGAAGTTGCCATGAGCTTCTTCCATGCCGAGAACCTGCACAAGAGGTTTGGCAGCCAGGTGGTCCTGGAGGACATCTCGCTCACATTCGAGGCTGGCGGGGTGAGCGGAATCATGGGCCCGAACGGCGCTGGCAAGTCGACCTGTTTCAACGTCCTGACCGGGCTCTATCGCCCCGACCGCGGCCGCGTCGTCTTCGACGGCGAGGACATTACCGGGGTTGCCCCCAACGAAATCACCCGCAAGGGCATATCGCGCTCGTTCCAGATCATGACGCTGTTCGACGAATTCTCCGCACTGGAGAATGTCATGGTCGCGCTGCCGGAGGTGCGGAACGGGCTCGGTCGTCCTTTCTGGGACATGCGGGCCGACAGCGGCGTCACAGACAAGGCGCGGGATCTGCTTTCGCGGGTCGGTCTCGGGGGCCGCGAACATGTGGCCGCCTCCGCCCTGCCCTACGGCGAACGGCGGGCGCTGGAGATCGGCGTCGCACTGGCGTCCGACCCGCGCATCGTCTTTCTCGACGAACCGACGCAGGGCATGGGCTCGGACGGCCGTGCCCGGCTGGTCGACCTCGTGGAGCAATTGCGCGAGCGGTACACGCTGGTGATCATCGAGCACAACATGTCGTTCCTCTTCCGGCTGGCGGACCGGATATCTGTCATCCATTGGGGCCAGGTGATCGCCGAGGGAACGCCCGAAGCGCTCGGCGAGAACCCTTGGGTGCGCTCGTCTGACCTGGGGCGGGTGTGATGCTGCAGGTCTCCGCCATCAATTCGTTCTACGGCGAAACGCAGGCGCTGTTCGGCGTGTCGCTGGAGGTCGGCGAAGGCGAGGCCGTCAGCCTGCTCGGGCCGAACGGCGTCGGCAAGACGACCGTGCTGCGCTCCATCCTGGGCCTGACACCGGCGCGTTCCGGTTCGATCCGGTTCAACGGCACCGACATCAGCCGGAGCCCGACGCACCGCATCGCCCGTGCGGGCATAGGCTGGGTGCCGGACGACCGCCGTGTCTTCCCGGCGCTCAGCGTGCGCAAGAACCTCGCACTCGGCCGCAAGGCCTCGCCGTTCCGGCGCTGGAGCCTGGACGAATGCTTTTCGCTGTTCTCGGCGCTGGAGTACCTGATGGACCGCGATTGCGAGAACCTGTCCGGCGGGGAGATGCAGATGGTCGCGATCAGCCGCGCGCTGCTCGGCGCGCCGGGCCTGATCCTGCTCGACGAGCCGTCGCAGGGCCTTGCGCCGAAACTTGTCCAGGACGTCATGAACGCGGTCACGACCCTGAAGGCCGAAGGCGTCTCCGTCCTGATCATCGAGCAGAACGCCCGCTCCGCGCTGAAGGTGACCGACCGGGTCTACGTCCTCGATCACGGCCAGATCGTCCACGAGGGCCCGTCCGGCGCGCTGCTTGACGACACCGAAACGCGCACGGCGCTGATCGGAGCCTGAGATGACGGATACACCGATCCTCAGCGTCGACAAGCTCGAAAAGGCCTATACGACCGGCTGGCTGAACCGCACGGAGACCTTCCGGCTCAAAGCCGATTTCACGATCGAGGAGCCCGGGATCGTCGGCCTGATGGGTCCGAACGGCTCCGGCAAGCCGACGCTCTTCGAACTCATCACCGGTTCGAACCGGCCGACCGGCGGTACAGTGACCTGCTGCGGCCAGAACATCCACCGCGTACGCGCAACCGAGCGCGACCGGCTGGCGATCCACTATCACCAGTCCTACCAGGTGCGCCGCTTCGCCCGCACGATGCCGGGCTTCCTGATGCAGCGGGCGGTTTCCGACTATCCGATGGTCCACCTGTTCGACGAACCGCAGTTCAACACGCAGGACGGCTATATCGGCTTCATGCTCGATTTCTTCCGGGCGCTGCGCCGCCGGGGGCGACTGGTGTTCCTGTGCGTCCACCCGACGGAACCCTTCCATCTCGATATCATGCGCGAGATCTGCGAGGCGTACATGTTCGTGAATTCCGGCGAGGTCCGGCAGGCGGACTCGTTCGAGAGCCTCATGAAAACAGGCGGCGTGCGCGATTATCTCGGCGCCCTTGCGCCCTCCAACTGAAGGACAGACCATGCTTGAGCGCATCGCACCGATCGTCGACTTCCAGAGCGAACTCGCGGGCCAGTTCCGCCTCGACGGCAAGGTCGCCTTCCTGCCCGGCGGCTATGGCGGCATCGGAGAGGCGATCGCCTGGAACCTCGCCATGGCCGGCGCCAGCGTGGTGCTCGCCGGACGTAGCGGCCGGAAGGCCAATGAACTTGCCGGCGCACTCGGCGAGGCCGGCCACGCGGCCGAGGGATACGAGCTGGACTGCGAGCATGTCGACCAGATCCGCGACGTGGTCGAGCGTGTCGCGTCGCGCCACGGCGGCATCGATATCCTCGTCAACTGCGTCGGCATGCAGCGCGAACAGCCGATCGACGAGGTCACCGAGGAAGCCTTCGACCAGGTTTTCCGGGTCAACCTCAAGGCGGCGATGTTCCTCGGCCAGTCGGTCGCCGCAAAGCAGGTCGCGGCGGGCAAGGGCGGCAAGCAGATGCATCTGCTGTCGGTCCGCTCGCAGCTTGCGCTGCGCGGGCGCGGCTATTCCGCCTATTGCGCCACCAAGGGCGGCATGGTGACGCTGGTGAAGCAGCACGCCATGGAACTCGCGCCGCATGGCATCAACGTCAACGGCATCGCGCCGACCTTCATCTACACCGAGCAGATCCGCCACGTCATGGAGAACGACGAATTCCGCGCCGCGCTCCTGCAGCGGATCCCGTTGGGGCGGATCGGCGACCCCAAGGACATTGCAGGCGCAGGGCTGTTCTTCGCCTCCCCGGCCTCCGATTTCGTGACCGGCCAGATCCTCTATGTCGACGGCGGCATCACGGCGAGCCAGTAGGCCGCCGGGTTCAGATCACCAGCCGCTCGCCGCTCACGGGAAGTTGTTCCGGCACCCCCCATTCGCGGCCGGCGTCGGCCAGCGCGCACCACAGATAGTCGGCGTGCGACCAGCGCACGAACAGACGGAACGTTGTGTCGCCGTCGATGTCGCTGACCAGCCAGAGCGTCGCGCCCACCCGCCCGAAATTCGTGCCGGCGACCTGGCCGGCCGCGAAGGCGCGGGCATGGACATCGAGGGTCGTGAGCTTCATCAGCAAGAGCCGCGCCTTGGTACCGTGCACGTCGATGGCGGTGTAATAGTCGCCGACATCGACGAGCTGATGGTGCTTGCCGGCAAGCGCATCGGCGAGCCTGGCCGCGATGGCCCCGCCGTCCTCCAGCGGCGTCACCAGCATCCATTCATCGGGGCCGAGCCAGAGCAGCACGGCCTCGTCGCTGACCGCCGTCGTGAGTGGAGTGCCCGGCAGGTCCAGCCCCGTCGCCTTCTTAACCGCCGCCGCGCCCGCCTTCGGGTCGACGCGCAGGATGTGCTTGCCGGCGAACGCCATTTCCGAAATCGTCACCGCGCCGCGGCGCGCCTCGACCGGCTTGCGGGCCGACAATGGCGACCGGCGGATCGGGATCCAGGCCTTGCCCTCAGCCATCCTTCGCCTCCCCTTCGCCGACCTTGTCGGCATCTGTTTCCGCAGCAGGCTCGACAGGCATTGGCGGCGGCGGATCGAGCTTGCCGGCCTGCTTGAGCGCCAGGAAATCGGTCTCTGTGACCTCGACCTCCACCGGCGCGCCGTCCTTGCGCGAAACCCAGAGCCGCTGGCCGATGCGGTCGCCGCCGCCCTTGATCATCGCAAGCGCGATCGAGCGGTTCAGGTTCGGGCTGAAATAGCTCGACGTGACATGGCCCAGCATCGGCACCGGCGGCGCGGTCTCCGCCTCCGTCTCGATCACGTGGGCGCCCTCCATCAGCACGTGTTTCGGATCTTCCGTCAGCAAACCGACCAACTGCTTGCGGCCGGGCCGCGCCGTGTCGGAACGGGCGAGCGAGCGGCGGCCGATGAAATCGCCGGTCTTCTTGACGATCCAGTCCATGCGCAGATCGTGCGGCGTCACGGTGCCGTCGGTCTCCTGGCCGACAATGACGAAGCCCTTCTCGGCGCGCAACAGGTGCATCGCCTCGGTGCCGTAGGGCGTGATGCCGTACTTTGCGCCCTTGCCGAGGATCTGCTCCCACAGCCACAGGCCGTAGGTCGCCGGGATGTTGATCTCGTAGGAGAGCTCGCCGGTGAACGAAATGCGGAACACGCGCACCGGCACCTCGCCGACATGGGCGTCGCGCCAGGTCATGAACTCGGACTTGTCCGGGTCCGGGTCGAGGTCCTCGCAGAGCTCGGCCATCAGCTTGTCGCTCTCCGGCCCGCAGATCGAGGCGACCGCCCACTGCTCGGTTACGCTGGTCAGATAGACCTTCAGCTCCGGCCATTCGGTCTGCAGGTAATCCTCCAGCATGCCCAGCACCCGCGCAGCGCCGCCGGTGGTCGTCGTCATGTGGAAATGGTCGTCGGCGAGACACGCCGTCACACCGTCGTCGATGATCATGCCGTCCTCGCCCAGCATGAAGCCGTAGCGGCACTTGCCGGGCGCGAGCTTCAGCCAGGCGTTGGTGTAGACCCGGTTGAGGAATTCCCGCGCGTCCGGCCCGCGCACGTCGATCTTGCCAAGCGTGGAGGCGTCGAGCACGCCGATATGCTGCCGCGCGGCGAGCGATTCCCGCTGCACCGCGTCGTGGAAGCTCTCGCCGGCCTGCGGATAGGCCCGGGCGCGGATCCAGTCGCCGACCGGCTCGAATGTGGCGTTCCGGCTACGGTGCCAATCGTGCATCGGCGTCGTGCGGCGCGGCATGAAATGCGGGCCGACATGCTGGCCGGCCAGCGCGCCGAAGGTCACCGGCTTGTAGGGCTGGCGGAACGTCGTCGTGCCGATGGCGGGAATCGTCTCGCCGCGCTCCGACGCCAAAAAGGCGAAGGCGTTGAGGTTGGCGACCTTGCCCTGGTCGGTGCCCATGCCAGTAGTGGTGTAGCGCTTGGCGTGCTCCACCGAGCGGTAGCCCTCGCGGACGGCAAGGGCGAGGTCCTTGGTCGTCACGTCGTCCTGGAGGTCGATCCAGGCGCGGCGCTTCTCCGGCGGCCGGTTCGACGGCAGTTCCGGCACGACGAGGATCGTACCCTGCCCGGCGTCGCCGCCGTCGAGCTTCGGCGCGCGCACGTTCGACGCCGCGAAGCCGGCCGCCTTCGCCGCCTCCGCGCCGGCTTTCGCGCCCTCGCTCAGGCAGTCGGCGGTGGCGAAGGCACCGTTGGCAGCGCCGGCCGAGCGTTCCGCCTGCCACGACTGGCCGGGCCGGAACGCGGCGATCGCCTCGTCGTAGGCGAGCTTGCCGCGCGACTGCGAGAACAAAGCGACGTTCGGCGCCCAGCCGCCGGAGACGGCGAGCAGGTCGCAGGAAATCCGCGTGGTCGCCGACACGGTGCCGCCCTCGCCCAGCCCGCCGACGTCGACAGAGCGTATGCGGCCGCGTCCGGACGTGCCGGTGATGGTCGACCCGGAATGGATGGCGATGCCGCGGCGCACGGCCTCGGCCAGGTGTTCCGACTGGATGTCGGTCCGAAGATCGATCACGGCGACGATGTTGGCGCCGGCGTTCGAACAGTCGAATGCCGCGTCCCAGCCGCTGTCATTGTTGGTGAAGACGGCGATCCGCCGGCCCGGCATCACGCCGTAGCGGTGGACATAGGTCTGCATCGCGCCGGCCAGCATGATGCCCGGCCGGTCGTTTTCGTGGAACACCATCGGCCGCTCGATAGCGCCTGTGGCGAGCACCACCTGTTTCGCGCGGATGCGCCAGAGGCGCTGGCGCGGCAGGTAGCCGACGCGCTTGTCTTTCGGCACATGGTCGCTGACCCGCTCCCAGGCGCAGAGGAAATTGTGGGAATAATAGCCGAACAGGGTCGTGCGGGTGAGGATCGTCACCTCCTCGCAGGCCTCCAGCTCGCGGCGCATATCGGCCGCCCACTGCGCCGGCGAGACGCCCTTCAGCTTCAGCTGCTCCGGATCGCGTGACAGAAGCGCGCCGCCGAGCCGGTCGGTCTCCTCCACCAGGATCACCCGGGCGCCAGCCTGGCCCGCCGCGAGCGCCGCCATCAGCCCGGCCGGGCCGCCGCCGACGA
>DATHRP010000353.1:0-2875 GCA_035465195.1 Afifellaceae bacterium
GACATAGCCCGGGCAGATCGCGTTGCAGGTCGTGCCGAGCTCCGCCAGTTCCAGCGCCACCGTCTTCGTGAGCCCGAGCATGCCATGCTTGGCGGCGACATACGCCGATTTGAACGGCGATGCCGTCAATCCGTGCACGGAGGCGATGTTGACGATCCGCCCCCATCCCGCGTCCTTCATGCCCGGCACGGCGGCGCGGATCGTATGGAACGAGGAGGACAGGTTGATGGCGATGACCGCGTCCCATTTCTCAGACGGGAAGTCCTCGATCGGGGCGACATGCTGGATGCCGGCATTGTTGACGAGGATCTGAACCGGACCGAGCTGGCCGACCGCGTTTTCCACCAGCGCGACACAATCGTCGGGCTTCGACATGTCGGCCTGGATATAGACGGCCTCGACGCCGTGTTCGGCGGCGATTTCCTCGGCAAGGGCGTGGTCCTCGGCCGCATCGGTGTAGGAGTTGAGCGCCACGTTGACGCCAGCGCCGGCCAGCGCCTTAGCGATGCCGAGGCCGATGCCCGATGTCGAACCGGTGACAATTGCGGATTTGCCATTCAGCATGGGAACCTCCAAATGAGAACGGCAGCGATATTGCGCTGCATATATTGCATTGCAACATGATATAGCGTGATTGCGGCAGAACGGAAACCGTGGAAAGGGTTTTCCGGCCCGCGCGGCGGCGCCGCATTGACATTCGCCGCGCCGTTGGCCACCTGAACCGCGTATGGCTCCGCAGGGAAAAAGCGGAAAAATGGACAAGCTGTCGGAAACCCCGGGACTCCAGGACGCCGCACCGTTGCCGCGCCGCCGCAGCGTGCCGGTCATGGTCGGCAACGTCGCCGTCGGCGGCGACGCGCCGGTCGTCGTCCAGTCGATGACCAACACCGACACGGCGGACGTCGAGGCGACGGCCGAGCAGGTTGCCGCACTCGCCCGCGCCGGCTCCGAGATCGTCCGCATCACCGTCGACCGCGACGAGGCCGCAGCCGCCGTGCCGCATATCCGCGACCGGCTGGCGAAACGCGGCGTGGATGTCCCGCTGGTCGGCGATTTCCACTATATCGGCCACAAGCTGCTCGCCGATCACCCGGCCTGCGCCGAGGCGCTCGACAAGTACCGCATCAATCCCGGCAATGTCGGCTTCAGGGAAAAGAAGGACCGCCAGTTCGCCGCTATCGTCGATACCGCGATCCGGTATGGCAATCCGGTCCGCATCGGCGTCAACTGGGGCTCGCTCGACCAGGCGCTCCTGACGAAGCTGATGGACGACAACGCCGCCTCGCCCGCTCCGGTCTCCGCCGCCGCCGTCACCCGCGAGGCGATGGTCCAGTCGGCCCTGCTGTCGGCCGAACAGGCCGAGGAGATCGGCCTCGGCCGCGACCGGATTATCCTGTCGGCCAAGGTCTCGCAGGTGCAGGACCTGATCGCCGTCTACCGCATGCTGGCGGAGCGCTCCGACCATGCGCTGCACCTGGGCCTGACGGAAGCCGGCATGGGCTCCAAGGGCATCGTCGCCTCCTCCGCCGCCATGGGTATCCTGCTGCAGGAGGGAATAGGCGACACGGTGCGCATCTCGCTGACGCCGGAACCGGGCGGCGATCGCACGCTTGAGGTCAAGGTGGCGCAGGAACTCTTGCAGACCATGGGCTTCCGCGCCTTCGTGCCCGTCGTTGCTGCCTGCCCTGGCTGCGGCCGCACCACTTCGACGCTGTTCCAGGAACTGGCCAGGACTATCCAGGACGACATCGCCCGCAACATGCCGCTCTGGCGCGAGAAATACCCCGGCGTCGAGGCGTTGCAGGTCGCCGTCATGGGCTGCATCGTCAACGGCCCCGGCGAATCCAAGCATGCCGATATCGGCATTTCCCTGCCCGGCACCGGCGAGAGCCCGGCCGCCCCGGTCTTCATCGACGGAAAGAAGGCGACGACGCTCCGCGGCCCGAACCTTGCGGCCGATTTTCAGACGCTGGTCGCCGATTACATCGAACGGCGCTTCGGCGGCGGCAAGGCCGACGCGGCCGAGTAAGCCGCTAACGGTCGGAGAGTGCCAGCCGGAGACCCAGCAGGCCGAAGGCGGCGGCGAACGAGCGCCGCATCCAGGCCATCATGGCGGGCCGGGAGATCACATAGTCGCGCGCCAGAGCGGCGCAAGCGCCGTAGCCAACGAATATGACGAAGGTCAGCGCCATGAAGACGGCGGCGAGCAGCACCATCGTCGCCGTGGCATGCGGATCGGCCGCGCCGATGAACTGCGGGAAGAACGCCAGGAAGAACAGCGAGAGCTTCGGATTGAGGACATTGATCAGCGTGCCGGTGACCGCCGTCTGCATCAGCGTCCGCGGCTTGCGATCCTCTTCGACGTTAAAGGTTCCGCGGTCCTTCAGAATTGTCCACGCCATGTAGAGCAGGTAGGCGACGCCGGCATATTTGACGATCTGGAACGCCAGCGCGCTGGTGTGGAAGATCGCGGCGAGGCCGACAATGCCGGCAACCGCCGACGGCAGGATGCCGAGCGTGCAGCCGCAGGCCGCAGCAATGCTCGCCCTGAGCCCCTGCCCCAGCCCGACGGCCAGCGTGTAGAGCACGCCGGTTCCGGGCATCAGCACGACAATCAGCGCGGTGACGAGATATTCGATGCTCATGCCGCAACTCCGAAAAGGCCCATTCTGGACGTGCCGTCGGACCGGTCAAGCCGAAAGCGGTCCCGGCACTGTCAATCGGGATCCATCTGCGCGAAGTGCAGCAGCACGCCTGCCGGATCGATGACATGGGTCACCAGAGCGCCGTAACTTTCGCGGAACGGCGGACGGATCCGAACCTCGGCGAAAGAGCCTTCGGCCTTCACCCGCTCGGCGGTCTCGTGCCATGCGAC
>DATHRP010000354.1:0-8230 GCA_035465195.1 Afifellaceae bacterium
CGACAACATT
This sequence comes from Afifellaceae bacterium, assembly GCA_035465195.1. Taxonomy (GTDB): domain Bacteria; phylum Pseudomonadota; class Alphaproteobacteria; order Rhizobiales; family Afifellaceae; genus CAMYKZ01. The sequence goes on from DATHRP010000354.1 coordinate 11, forward strand.
GGCCTTGACGCCAAGGTCGAGCAACTCGCCGGTCTTGGAAATCCCTTCGCCATACATGATGTCGAACTCGACCTGCCGGAACGGCGGCGCGACCTTGTTCTTCACCACCTTGACGCGGGTCTGGTTGCCGACAATCTCGTCGCGATCCTTGATCGAGCCGATGCGGCGGATGTCGAGGCGGACGGACGCATAGAACTTCAGCGCGTTGCCGCCGGTCGTCGTCTCCGGGCTGCCGAACATGACGCCGATCTTCATGCGGATCTGGTTGATGAAGATCACCATGGAGCGCGATTTCGAGATCGAGGCGGTCAGCTTGCGCAGCGCCTGGCTCATCAGCCGGGCCTGCATACCCGGCAGCGAATCGCCCATTTCGCCTTCCAGTTCGGCCCGCGGCGTCAGCGCAGCGACCGAATCGACGACGAGCACATCGACCGCGCCGGACCGCACAAGCGTGTCGGCGATTTCCAGCGCCTGCTCGCCGGCATCGGGCTGCGAGATCAAGAGGTCGTCGAGATTGACGCCGAGCTTGCGGGCATAGATCGGGTCGAGCGCGTGCTCGGCATCGACGAAGGCGCAGATGCCGCCGCGCTTCTGGGCCTCGGCCACCGTATGCAGCGCCAGCGTCGTCTTGCCCGAGGATTCCGGCCCGTAGATCTCGATCACCCGACCGCGCGGCAGACCGCCGACGCCGAGCGCGATATCGAGCCCCAGGCCACCGGTCGGGATCGTCTCGATCTCCACCACCTGGCCCTCTCCGAGGCGCATGATCGAGCCCTTGCCGAAGGCCCGTTCGATCTGCCCCAAAGCTGCGTCCAGAGCCTTGGTCTTGTCCATTTCGTCCCTGTTCCCTTCAACGACTCGAAGCGAGCTCATTCCACTATCCCCTATTCATGCAAAAGACCAGCTTTGGCCTTGCCCCCGGAAAACCCTGGGGCAACCAGTGAGAGGTTGCATTTGTACTTTATTTGTTCCGTTTTGTAAAGTGGGATCAAATGATTGAAATTAAACCGTTTATCGCATTTGTTCCATTTTTGTCCCGGACGATCCCCTGCGAATCACCCATCGAGCGTCTGCTTGACCGCCGTGGCAAGGTCCTTGAGCGAGAACGGCTTCGGCAGGAACTGGAAACTCTCGTCCTCCGGCAGGTGCTTGGCAAAGGCTTCCTCGGCGTAGCCGGAGACGAAGATGATCTTCAGGGTGGGCTGGGTCTTGCGCAGTTCGCGAAGCAGGGTCGGCCCGTCCATTTCCGGCATCACCACGTCGGATACGACCAGGTCGATCGTGTCGTCGATATTGCCGATCACCTCCAGCGCTTCGGTGCCGGTCGCGGCCTCGTAGACCTTGTAGCCGCGCGCCGTCAGCGCTCGCGCCGCGAATGCGCGCACCGCCTCCTCGTCCTCCACCAGCAGGATCTTGGCGTTGCCGGTGAGGTCCGAGGGCGCAGCCTTCGGCTTTTCCTCGCTCGCCTCCTCGGCCGTTTCCTCCGGCACGTGGCGCGGCAGCAGAATGCGGAACGTGGTGCCCTCTCCGACCGCACTATCCACGTAAATGAAGCCGCCGGTCTGCTTGACGATTCCGTAGACCGTGGAGAGCCCGAGCCCGGTGCCCTTACCGACATCCTTCGTGGAATAGAACGGCTCGAAGATCTTGTCGTGCACCTCCGGCGGCATGCCGGTGCCGGTGTCTGCCACTTCGATCAGCACGTAATCGCCCGGCCGGAAACCCTGGCCGCGGAATCGCCCGCTTTCGGCCTCGGCCACGTTGGCGGTGCGGATCGTCAGAACGCCACCGTCGGGCATCGCGTCGCGGGCGTTGACGGCGAGGTTGACGATCACCTGCTCCAGCTGGTTGAGGTCGGCCTTGATCGGCCACAGGTCGCGGCCGTGGTCGACGTGCAGACTGATCCGTTCGCTGATCAGCCGGTCGAGCAACACCGACAGGTCGGACAGGACGTCCCGCAGGTTGATGACCTTCGGCCGCAGCGTCTGCCGCCGCGAGAAAGCCAGAAGCTGGCGCACGAGGCCGGCCGCCCTGTTGGCGTTCTGCTTGATGTTCATGATGTCCTGGAACGACGGATCGCTCGGCCGGTGGTTGGTCAGCAGCAGATCGGAGAAGCCGATGATCGCCGTCAGGACATTGTTGAAATCGTGCGCTATGCCGCCGGCGAGCTGGCCGACCGCCTGCATCTTCTGGCTCTGGGCGAACTGCTCTTCCAGCTCGCGCTGCTCCGTCGTCTCAAGCGCGTAGACGATGGCGGCATCCTCGCCGGCATCGCCCTCCAGGATCGGGCTCACGAAGAAACGGGCGCTGCGCCCATCCTCCTTGCCGAAATTGGCGTCGACGGCGGGAATGTCGTCCTGGCCGGAAATCGCCGCGTCGATGGCCGCTCCCAGCGCCGCCCGGTCGCCCTGCCGCACGACTTCGACGAGCCGCTGCTTCGCCGTGTCCGAACCCGCCGCGCCGAACAGCGACACGAACCGCGCATTGGTGAGACCGATCATGCCGTGCCGATCGACCGAGGCGATCGCCATTGGGGTATTGTTGAAGAAGCGGTTGAACCGCATCTCCGCGACCGTGCCCGCGCCGGCATCCTCGCCCTGGCGCATGTCGAGCACCAGGGTCCGCGACGCGCCAACGGTCCCGTCGGCCGCCGTCGGCACCCGGTGCAGGAGACGCACCGGGATCCGGGTTCCATCGACATGGACGAGATCGACGTTCAGCCGCTCGGCTGCGTCGTTGCGCTGCGCCGAGGCGGCGTTCAGCTGCGGCAAGCCCTCCACGCTGATGAATTCGCTGATGTTCAGCTGGCCCGGCTCGAACTCGGCCAGGTCGACACCGATCCACGCCGCAAGCGTCGCGTTGATGTAGCGGATGCGGCCGTCCGGCTCGAGCGAGAAGAAGCCCGCCGGCGCGTGGTCGAGGTAGTCGATCGCGTTCTGCAGTTCCTGGAAGATGTTTTCCTGGTACTCGCGCTCACGCGTGATGTCCGAGATCAGCCATCCGATCTGGCCTGACGGCCCGGACGGGTTGACTTTGACATTGTACCACCGCGCGCCTTCCGAACGCCCGCCGATGCCGCCGGGCATGCGGATCTCCTCGCCCGCGCGCCGGCCTTTCTCGGCAGACGCGGTCAACCGGTAGACCGCCTCCGAAGCATCCGGGTTTTCGGCGAACAGCCGCTCGACGGTGCGCAGGTCGTCGGGACCCTCCGCGCCAGACAGCTTCTGGTAGGCCATGTTGGCAACGATCGGGCTGCCGTCGGCCCGTGTCACAAGCGCACCGTCGCCGAGCGAATCAAAAAAGACCTGTTCGGTCGTTGCTTTTCGCTCGTCCACGAGGTGAACGGCCCCGAAAGTGATCAATCCGACCGCCAGCGCAAACAGCACGGCAACGCCGACCGCGGCAAGGAATCCGAGGCTGATCAGCGCGACGAGGTTGGCCGTTTCGCGCGGCAGGTAGATATAGCTGCCGGCGATGCCGACCAGGCACAGGACAAGGAGCAGGACCACGAGCTGGCTCGACCGGCCGGATGGAGCCGTCTCGATCGCCTCACCCATATTGGCGTTGGTCATCGGCCCCGTTCCCCTGAAACCGATCCGCGTCGGCACCCGAACCTAGCGTGGCACCGGCCCGCTTGAAAAGTGAAACGGACAATCATTTGAGAAGCTTGGCCTGATCGTTGTCGTAACCGGTACACGTGCCGCCGCCCCCCGGTCCATCGTCTTGTTTTCCCGGGTCCCGGCGCCGCCGGACCATCGCTTCAATTCGGATTCGGCCGCACTGGCCGGCATTGTGCACAGTTAATCGCCGCCTGGCATCGCCGCGGTGGATATCCCCGCGGTATCCGGCACCGTCCCCATGCTTAGCCGATTCGCGGGCCTGAAACCGCTGCCGAACGTAACAGCCGTGAGGCAGAATTATGGCAGAAGGTTTTCCACCGCACAAAAGGTACTTGGGAAATGTTTGAAATATAGGCACAATCCGTCTAACGTTTTTTTCTCCGCGATGGTCTGTTGAACGGCGTACAGAGGAGGTGTCCATGCTGCGGGGTTGGTTCGAATCGACATTCGGGGGCGGCGCATTGCTCGCGCAGTTCGTCGTCGTCACGATATTGCTGGTGCTGGTTCTCGCAGTGCTGGCATGGCTTCTGGGCAGACGCAAGAGCGGCAGCGTCTCCAGAGGACCCGCCCGCGGGCGACAGCCCAGGCTTTCGGTCATGGAAGCCACCATCGTGGACAGCAAGCGCCGGCTGGTGCTGGTGCGGCGCGACCAGATAGAACATCTGGTGATGATCGGCGGTCCGACCGATATCGTGGTCGAGACCAATATCGTGCGCGGACGCCCCGCCGGCCACGGCATTCCAGGCCGACGGCCGTCACCGGCATCGCGCGCACAGCAGCCGTCACAGGCGCCAGCCGTTCCGGGTCACCAGATGCCGGCGGCCGGTGCCGCGATCGCATCGTCGGCGGCCGCGACCGCGGCCGCTGTCCTGCGGCGCCCGGGCGGCGAAGCGGCCACCGACCCGGTAACCGAGCTCAGACCCGGTGTCCGAAACGGAGCCGGGCCAGGCATGGCGGCTGCCGCCCTGCGCCCCGCCTCGCCTCCCCAACCGACCGTATCGCATATGGAGTCCGCGTCCCGACGTTATGACAGCGCGCTCGATGTCCCCGCCGACGGGCCGCCCCCGACGCGCGGCCTGGACATGGCTGGCCAGGCGGCGGAACCGACCGCCGCCCCGGCTACGCCGCAACCGGGCGCACAGCCGGGTTCGATGGCCTATGCCGGCCTTGCCGCCGGCGCCGCCGCGCTTGCAGCCGCCGCGGGAAGCAAATCCCGCCAGCATGGAACGGAGACAATCGCGCGGGCGGCAACGACCGAGCCGGAAGCCCTCGCCGAACCGCCCGAAGCGGTTTCGCCTGCACCGGTACAGCGCCACGTCGAACCGGCACCGCAAGCGCCAGCCGAGGACGTCGCTGCCTTTGCACCGGTTACTCCCGCAACCGCAGAGCCGGAAGCGGAAACGCCCGCGGCCACCGAGCCGGAACTGGCTGCCGAGGCCGCCGTCGACCCGCTCGACGACCTGGAAAGCGAATTCGAGAAAGCCTTCGAGAGTTCCCTCCAGGACCTCACTCCGGCAAACCAGACCGAAACCACGGAACCGGCCGTCGAGCAGCCGGAAGATGTGGAAGCCGAAGTCGCGGAACCCGAGGCGGTCGTTGCGGAAGACATGGACGACGTGAAGGTTACGGATGTTGCTTCGCACGAGGTAATCGACGAACCGCAGCCGATGGACGAGCCGGAACCGGTCGAGGACGTTGTCGAGCCGGAGCCTGTCGAACCGGAACCCGTCGACGAACCCAGCGAGCCGGAGCCGGTTGCGGCCTTCGAGGATCCGCAGGCGGAAACCGAAGCCTCTCGTCAGATTCCCGAAGTCCTGGCCGACGACGATCTGGATTCCCAGCTCTATTCGTTCCAGTCGGTGATCGAACTCCCGCCGGCGATGGAAACGGCGGCGGAGGAACCCGCATCGTCGCAGGAAGACGATTTCGACGATTCCGACGATTCCGACGAACCGGCCTTCGAATCGATGGCGCCGATGACCAACGACGATGCAGGAGAGACGATACTGGACGTGGCAGAGCCGGAAGACGATACAACGCCGGACTTTGAGCCCGTGTCGGATGTTTTTGCCGACGCGCGGGATCGACAATCCGAACCTGACGCAGAGGCCACCGAAGACGACGCCGAAATCGACCTGGACTACCTTGAAGCCAGTCTCAACGAAACCCGACCAGAGAAGGCTCAGCGGGCGGACGAACCGGCCGACGAAGTGACCGCCGAGTTCGTGGACGTCGAGGCCGAATCCGCCGCCGAGGAAGCCTATGCGGAAGCCGAGCCGGCGATCGACACCGCCGCCGAGCTGGCGCCTGAACCGGAGTTCGATACCGAGCCGGAAATCGAATCGGTGACCGAGAGCCCCGTGGAAACAGACCATGCGGCCGAGGTCGAAAACGAGCTTGAGGCCGAGATCGCAGTCGACGCCGAAACCGGGGCAGAAGCTGAGGAGCCCGCGGAGGCGGCCGCTCCGGAAGGAGATCGCTCGCCCAGCGGGTTGCCTGCGGAACTCGCGTTCCTCGACCAGCCGGCGACGCCTGATGTGGCTGAGGAAGAGGCGGAACCCGTCGTCGCCGAGGAACCGGCGCCGCCGAAACCTGCGCCCCGGTCGGTCAACCCCTTCCCGACCATCCCCGACAATGTCCGCAAGTCGGTCATGGAAGCGGCACGAAGGGCCGTATCGCCGGCAGTCGCCGAGGGTATCGCGACCGACGCGAATACCGACGTCGCGGCGACGACGCTCGGCGACCTGGCACAGCGCCTGGAAAAGGCCCTCTCCGAACAGGCCGCCGGCAAGGCTCCGACAGCCTTGGAGTCCGAAGAGGCTGCTGCCGTCGAAAGCGAGCCCGAAACGGCCGACGCCGAACCGGACCTGGCAGAAGAGAACGAGCCTGCCGAAGAGTCGGAGCGCGCGGTGATCGATTTCAACGCCAGGCGGCGGGATGAGCCGGACCCGGACGACGCGCTGGAGGATGAGATGGCACGCCTTCTGAACGATCTGACCGGCGATACCAACCGGGTCGGCTGATACTGACCGGGAAACAAGTCCGCGATCAAAGAAAACGCCCGGTCCAGTAACCGGGCGTTTGTTCTTGGAGCATCAGCTTGCGGTACGGCGGGTGTCAATCGTCCCGATAGACCCGCTCGCGGCGTTCGTGGCGTTCCTGTGCCTCGATCGACAATGTGGCGATCGGCCTTGCGTCCAGCCGGCTCAACCCGATCGGCTCGCCGGTCTCCTCGCAATAACCGTAGGAGCCGTCGTCGATGCGCTGCAACGCCGCGTCGATCTTGGCGATCAGCTTGCGCTGCCTGTCACGGGCGCGCAATTCGATCGACCGGTCGGTCTCCGAAGACGCACGGTCGGCAAGGTCGGGGTGGTTGGTGCTTTCCGCCTGGAGAGCCGCAAGCGTTTCCCTGCTCTCCGCCAGGATCTCCTGCTTCCACGCAATCAGCTTTTCCCTGAAATATTCCTGCTGCCGTTCATTCATGAACGGCTCGTCCTCACTCGGCACGTACGACCTGTCTTTTTCCAAAAGCATCAAACCAACCTGCACTCACGGACTAGAATTAGCGGCGATATACGGAGATCGCGGTTTGAGCGCAAGCGATATTGAATGAACGAATTGTGAAAAAGTCATTTTTACAAAGCAGTTTAGCAATCCGTTAAGGATAACCGAGCATTAACATTCATCGTGGATAATGGCAGAAACGCGACTGCCGCCCGAGGGACGAAATGCACGAAGAAGCTGAACGAATCGTTCGAAAATTCGTACGCGCCTTGGATTCCGCCGAGGCGAGGATCGTCGGATTGATGGCCCGCGAGCGCGAGGCACTGCGCTCCGGCAACCGGCTTGCCGCCAAGCAAATCCACTCGCGCCTGGGCAATGCCGCCAGGTACTATCTCGGTACCGTCTGCAGCGCCCGCAATACGCTGGCCAACATGGATAACCTGTTTTCCGATTCGGAAGTCGCGGAATTCCTGGAGCAGAGGCGGATCACCTTCGCAAGCCTGCTGCGCATCGAGATGGCAGCGCTGACCGCTGCACGCCTGCTGGCCAACGACCAGACGGCTGCCGCCGGCCAGGTCGCCTGAAGGTTTCCCGACATGCCGCGACACGACAGCCGCTCGATCGTCAGACTGTCCATCCGCCCTTGCCGGCGCGACCGCCTGTGCCTAATTTCGCGGAACCGACCCCGACCGATTTCCGCCCAGGCCACGCAATGCAATTTTCCACGACCCGGACCTATGTCGCCACCGACGACCTTACCGTCGCCGTCAATGCCGCGATCGCCCTCGAACGGCCGCTCCTCGTCAAGGGCGAACCCGGCACGGGCAAGACGGAGCTTGCCCGCGAGGTTGCCGCCAGCATCGGCGCACCGCTGATCGAATGGCATATCAAGTCGACGACGAAGGCGGCGCAGGGTCTTTATGAATATGACGCCGTCTCGCGTCTGCGAGACAGCCAGCTCGGCGACGAGCGTGTTTCCGACATTGCCAATTACATAAGACGCGGCAAGCTCTGGGATGCATTCACCAGCCCGGACCGGCCGGTGCTTCTCATCGACGAAATCGACAAGGCCGATATCGAGTTCCCGAACGACCTG
>DATHRP010000355.1:0-5341 GCA_035465195.1 Afifellaceae bacterium
TGCGGCACCCCGAATTTGCGAAGCTAAATCAGACGGAACAGCACAATGCGCGCGCAACCGAAAGCATCCCACTTCATCGACGGCGACTATGTCGAAGACACCGGCGGAAAGGTGATCGAATCCATATACCCGGCGACCGGCGAGGTGGTGGCACGGCTGCATTCGGCGACGCCGGCGATCGTCGAGCGTGCGGTGGCGGCAGCGGTACGCGCCCAGAGGGAATGGGCGGCGACGGCACCGGTGGAGCGCGGGCGGGTACTCAGGCGCGCCGCCGACATGATCCGCGAGCGCAACCGTGAGCTTTCCGAACTGGAGACGCTCGACACCGGCAAGCCGATCCAGGAAACACTGGTTGCCGACGCCACGTCCGGTGCCGACGCATTGGAGTATTTCGGCGGGCTGGCCGGCACGCTGGCCGGCGAGACGGTCGATCTCGGCAGCGACTGGGCCTATACGCGGCGCGAGCCGCTCGGCGTCTGCGTCGGCATCGGGGCGTGGAACTATCCGACCCAGATCGCCTGCTGGAAGGGCGCGCCGGCGCTGGTCTGCGGCAATGCCATGATCTTCAAGCCGTCGGAGGTGACGCCGCTCTCGGCACTCAAGGTGGCGGAGATCCTGGTCGAGGCCGGCTTGCCGGCCGGTGCCTACAACGTGGTCCAGGGATACGGCGATGTCGGCGCGGCCCTGGTCACCCACCCGGATGTCGAGAAGGTCTCGCTGACCGGATCTGTCGCCACGGGTTCGAAGGTCTATGCCGCGGCGGCAGCGGGCGTCCGGCACGTCACCATGGAGCTCGGTGGCAAGTCGCCGCTCATCGTCTTCGATGACGCCGACGTGGAGGACGCCGTCGGCGGCGCGATGCTGGGCAATTTCTATTCCGCCGGCCAGGTCTGCTCCAACGGCACGCGGGTGTTCGTGCAGGGCGGCATTCGAGAGAAATTCCTGGAGCGGCTGGTGGCGCGCACCAAAGCGATCCGCATCGGCGATCCGCTTGACGAGGAGACACAGATGGGACCGCTCGTCTCTGCCGCCCAGCGGGAAAAGGTGCTGGGCTACATGAGCAAGGGCGTCGAGGAGGGTGCGAAGCTGCTCGCCGGCGGCAGCGATGCGAAGCTGCAGGGCTTCGAGGGCGGCTGCTTTGTGGAGCCGACGATATTCGCCGGCGTCATCGATGACATGGTGATCGCGCGCGAGGAAATCTTCGGCCCGGTCATGTGCGTGCTCGACTTCGACAGCGAGGACGAGGTCATCGAACGCGCCAACGCGACAGATTTCGGCCTGTCGGCCGGTGTCTTCACGCGCGACATTTCCCGCGCCCACCGTGTCGTCGCCCGGCTGCAGGCCGGCTCCTGCTGGATCAACAGCTACAATCTGGCGCCCGTCGAAGTGCCGTTCGGAGGATCCAAGCGCTCAGGCGTCGGGCGCGAAAATTCGCGCGCGGCGATCGAGCATTACAGCCAGATCAAGTCCGTCTATGTCGGCATGGGGCCGGTCGGCAGTCCCTATTGACGATCGACACCTGCCCCGGGTGCCGGAACGCGTACCCGGGGCAGGCCAGTTGAGAGAAACCGGCTATTACGGCTTCACGTAGGAATATCCCTCTTCCTGCAGTTCCACGAGCCGGACGACGCCGGACGGCACCACGCCGGCCTCCGACAACAGCGGAACGTCCTTGCCGGCCTTCTCGCTCATCTTGCGGTGGGTATTGCCGCAGGCGGAGAAGGTCAGGCCCTCGATGGCCAGCGCCATGGTCTCGATCCGCTCCGCCACCGGGCTCTTGCCGACGACGAACATGTTGAGACCAGGTCCGTAGGCCACGAGCTCGACGATCACCTTGTCGCCCTTCTCCTCGTAATAGGATTTGACGTTCTCGATGTTGTTCAGCGCAATGTTCATGACCGCCGGGTCGTTCTGGTTGACATGCACGGCGATCTTGTGGGTCTTGCCCTCTGCCATCGCGGCCGTACCGAGCGCCAGGGCGATCATGCCGGACGCGATCAGTGTCATCACTCGTTTCATGGTTTTCCTCCTTCAGGTCTATTTCTTGGCCGGAATCGGCTTAAGTTTCAGTTCCTCGTCGGTGGCCGGCAGAAAGCCGTACTTCGCATAGATGTCCTGTGCATCCTTGGTGCCGAGATATGCGAGATAGCGCATGGCATTGTACGGATTGCGCCCGGTCTTGAGCGCGCCTATCGCGTAACCGACCTTGTCCTGCTGGTTGAGCGGAGCCGGTATCGCGACGCCGTCGACCTTGCGGCCTTCGGCCCTGGCGTGAACCACCTCCGTGACCCAGACAATGCCGACATCGGCTTCGCCGTTCTCGATCCGGTACGGCGTTTCGCGATGGTGGCGCTCGGTGAACCATGTCTTGCCTTCCACCGCCCAGCAACCCTTGCATTCGGCGCCGCCGGTCACTTTTGCGTGCAGGTCCAGATCCTTCAGCATCTGCGCACCATAGAAGCGGAAGATGCCCTCCGTCAGCGGGTTGGGATGGGACTGGACCAGGTCGTCGCGGCCGAGATCCTCGGGGCTCTTGATGCCCTTCGGATTGCCTTCGGCGACCATCAGTTCGAGCTTGTTGTGGATGTAGATCATGTAATCCGACATTGTCCCTTCGGCCTTCAGCGTCTTCAGGTGCCCGAGATTGACGCTGGCGAAGAGATCCGGGTTCATCGCCGTCTTCTGGCCGTCGATCTCACCCTGTTTCTGGATCTGGCCCTTCATGATCTGGCCGGGCGGAATCGTCTCCACATAGATCGTCTTGATGTCGGGGTTGCGGGACTGGAAGTCCCGAATCAGCTCTTCCATGACCATGAACTGGTTGCCGGCCAGGTACATGACGAGATCGGCGGTATAGCTGTCGCCGATATTGCCCTTGTCGACGGTGCCGTCGGCGTGGAAGGTCCGGTAATCGTTGCCGTGACCGGCATCCTCGGCGGAATGTGCCGGCACGGTCAGTGTCAGGCCTGCGATCGCAAGGCCCAGTGCAACCAGGTTTCGTTTCATGGCGTTCCCTCGGTGTTTTGGCGCTTCGCGCCTTTTCTTGCCGTGGAATGATCCCACGATTCCGGTCCGCGCGGACCGCGGGAGACGCCCGGATATCGGCACTATCAACCTAGGGAAACCCCTTGGTCGAAGCCGAGACGGGTCGCCAGCTGGACGAGATGCGGCGTCGTACCGGCCTCGGTCTTCTGGAGAAGGTTCGTGCGGTGGAACTCGACGGTCTTCGGGCTGATATGCAGTGTTTTGGCGATGCTCTTCGTCGGGTGGCCGCTGCAGATCAGGGCGAGGATCTGCCGTTCGCGCCGTGTCAGCCTCTCGAACAGTTGCTGTGCTTGGTCGAGGGCCGGGTCGGGGTCGGGCCGCGCGTCCTGCGGGCCTGGGAGGTTGCGCTCGAGTGCCGAGCGGCGGCGCAGCAGGGTCCAGGCGGATAGGAGCGTCAGGACGGTCATGACGGCCAACATGGCCATCAGCGTGGCCGGAACCGCGGCGCTGCCGTCGGTGCGCCGCTCGACGCGGTTGCGGTAAGCATCGACCAGGCTGCGCACCGCGTCGTAGGACAATGGCGCCGACCAGATGTCGTGCAGGTCGTGCGACCGGGCGATCCCGCGGTCCTGCGTCTTCAGGAGAGCGACCAGCACCTTCTCGCGCAATCCCTTGTCGATGCCGGGCAATGCCGCGAGCGGCCACTCGGGATAGAGGCGGCTGCTGATCCGGTGCGGATAATCGAGCTGCATGTTGGCGTTCAGGACACGGATGGCGGCGATGTCGAGGCGATCCTCCGACGCCAGCAGTTCGATCAGCCCACTCCGCACGATGCCGGCTTCGACCTCGCCGTCGAGGACCGCGAAGACGATGGCGTCCTGCGGGAAACCCATGAAGCGGATCGATCCGAAATCCTCGAAGGCGTCGATGCCCTGGCTGTCGAATTCCTTCCAGGCCATCTGGAACCCGCCGAAAGCATCGGGGCTGACGGCGGCGACGGTGCGGCCCTTCAGGTCATCGAGACCGCGGAGGGTGCTTTCGCTGCGCACGACGATCGCCGTGCCGTATTGCAGCAGTCCGGCCGCTCCTGAGGCGGTGTCCGCCTCCTCGGTCGCGCGTTCGCGTGTCGACAGGGCGGAAAGGCCGAAGCGCTCCGCCAGGGTGACGAAATGGCCCGGATTGGTGAGCAGGAAATCGATCTTCTTGCTCTCGATCTGCTGCGGGGTGGAGGCGAGCGTCAGCGGCACGAGCTCGAAGCGCCAGCCGTCCACCGAGGCGCCGAGATAATCGGCCAGCGATTGCCAGCGCGACATGGCCGCTTCGACGCCCCGATAGGCAAGAACGCCGATGCGGGCCGGGCGCTCTTCTCCCATCGTTTGCGCACCGGCGGGCGTGGCCGACAGCAGTGTCAGGCCGAGAAACAATGCACCGAATCCGTGGTGGCGACGGATCATGAGACCATGCACAGGCTGTTATTCACATATTCCTTTGTGAGCATATCACGAACGGCGATCGGCAAACAGGGCTGCTCGACTGGCGGAACCTGCCGTGGCAGATTCGCCGTTAACCAAGCGGACGGAAACGCAGTCATGGGTTTCTACGAAGAGCATGTCCTTCCGCATCTGATCGGCTGGGCCTGCGAGACGAAGCCGGTCACGATCCAACGGCAGAAGATCGTGCCGCAGGCCGAAGGCAGGGTGCTGGAGGTAGGGCTCGGCGCCGGGCCGAACCTTGCCTTCTACGATCCCGCGAAGGTGGAGCTGGTGTTCGGCCTCGAACCGTCGGAAGGCATGCGCCGCAGGGCGAAGGCCGCGCTCGCGGCCGCGCCCGTGCCGGTGGAACTGATTGACCTGCCGGGCGAAGCGATTCCGCTCGACGACGGCAGTATCGACACCGTGGTGCTGACCTATACGCTCTGTTCGATCGGGCCATGGCAGGCGGCGCTCGAACAGATGCGCCGGGTGTTGAAGCCGGGCGGCCGTCTGCTTTTTTGCGAGCACGGCCTGGCGCCGGACGAAGGCGTCGCCCGCTGGCAGAAGCGGCTCGATCCGCTATGGGGCAGGATCTCGGGGGGATGCCATCTCAGCCGGCCGATCCCCAAGCTGATCGAGAATGCCGGTTTCGTCATCGACCGCATCGATACGCTCTACCTGCCCGGCACGCCGCGTTTCGCCGGTTATAATTACTGGGGCGGCGCGCATCCGCGTTGAAGTATGAGCGGTGCCGCCGGCTTGGATATCGGGAGCGCTGTCGTTTCCGGCGGTATCGGGGCTTTCCGATTCAGGCCGTGGTCGGCTAAGAGTGGGGTCTGCCGTCTGAGGCATTGTTTTTCGCCGCGAAGAGGCCGAGCGTGAAC
>DATHRP010000356.1:0-5767 GCA_035465195.1 Afifellaceae bacterium
AAACCGTGATTTCACCGGGTTTGGTGATCACCGCCTCACCCCAGATCACGTCGATCTTGTTCTTCTTCATCAGGAAGCCGACGCCCGGGTTGAGCTGGCCGGAGACACCGCGCGAACGCTTGACGACCGCCGCCGGATCGAAGTCGACCTTGTCTGCCGAAAGGCCGTAATCCTTCGCATGTTGCATATAGTGGTAGATCTCGGCAGACCGGAGCAGCGCCTTTGTCGGAATGCAGCCCCAGTTCAGGCAGATTCCGCCCAGATGCTCGCGCTCGACAACGGCGGTCTTGAATCCGAGCTGCGCGGACCGGATTGCCGCCACATAGCCGCCCGGGCCGCCGCCGATTATGATCACGTCGTACTGATTTGCCATTCAAAACCCCTCATGCCGGCAGCAAATAGTGCCGGTACTCCTTCATCCGCGCTCAGGCAGGCATGTTCGCTCAGACCAGCATTCCCATCGGGTTCTCGATGTAACCCTTGAATGCCTGAAGCAGCTCGGCGCCGAGCGCGCCGTCGACCGCCCGGTGATCGGTCGACAGCGTTACCGTCATGATCGTCGCTGTCGCCACGGCACCGTCACGCACGATCGGTCGCTTCTCTCCGGCCCCGACCGCGAGGATCGTCGCGTGCGGCGGGTTGATGACCGCGGAGAATTCGCGAATGCCGAACATGCCGAGGTTCGACACCGCGGTGGTGCCGCCCTGGTACTCTTCCGGCTTCAGCTTGCGATCCCGGGCGCGGGCCGCCATGTCCTTCATCTCATTGGCGATCACCGACAGCGGCTTGATGTCCGCCTTTCGAACGACCGGCGTGATCAGCCCGCCCGGAATGGAAACGGCAACACCGACATCGACATGATCGTGCAGCAGCATGGCCTCGTTGGTCCATGTTGCGTTCGCCTCCGGCACGGCTACAAGCGCGCGTGCCAGCGCCTTGATCACCATGTCGTTGACCGACACCTTGTAGGCCGGCTTGTCGTCCTTGACCGGCGCCGCCGCGTTGATCTGGGTGCGGACAGCCAGCAGCGCGTCGATGTCGCAGTCCACCGTCAGGTAGAAATGCGGGATCGTCGACTTGGCTTCCGTCAGGCGCCGCGCGATCGTCTTGCGCATATTGTCGTGCGGAACGGTCCTGAACGAGCCTTCCTCGAACATCTTGAGGACCTGCTCGTCGACCATGCCGGCCGGCGGAGCTGCCGCCGCTGCGGGAGCGGCCTTGCCCTTGCCTTTCGACACAGCGTCCTCGATATCGCGCTTGATGATGCGGCCGTGCGGGCCCGAGCCGGACAGCGCCGACAGGTCGAGATCGTTTTCCTTGGCAAGCCGCCTGGCCAGCGGCGACGCAAATATGCGTCCACCTTGTCCGTTCGGTTTCTCGGCCGCTTGCGGCTTCGCCGAGGCTTGAGCAGGTGCCGCTGTTTCGGCCGCCGGCTTCTCGGCCGGTTTTTCCGCAGGTTCTGCTGTCTTGGCTGGAGCCGGCGCGCCCTTTGGCACTTCCACGGCATCGACATCCTCGCCTTCTTCGGCAAGGACGGCGATCACTTCGTTTACGGCGACGTCCTCGGTGCCCTCTGAAACGAGGATCTTCGCTACCGTCCCCTCGTCCACGGCCTCCACTTCCATGGTTGCCTTGTCGGTTTCGATTTCGGCGATCACGTCACCGGAAGAGACGGTGTCGCCTTCCTTCACCAGCCATTTGGCGAGGTTGCCCTTCTCCATGGTCGGCGAGAGCGCCGGCATCAGGATGTTGATCGGCATCAGTGACCTTTCCCCGAATTATGTGCTGCCCGGACGTTGCGCTCAGTCGGCATAGGCGACTTTCTTCACGGCGGCGACGACCTCCGCGACGCTTGGCAATGCAAGCTTTTCCAGGTTCGCGGCATAGGGCATCGGAACGTCCTTGCCGGCGATACGGATGACCGGTGCATCGAGATAGTCGAAGGCGTTCTCCATAAGCCGCGCGGAAATGTCGGATCCGATCGAGTTCTGCGGCCAGCCTTCCTCGACTGTGACGCAGCGGCCGGTCTTCTTCACCGAAGCGATCACGGTGTCGATGTCCATCGGTCGCAAGGTCCTGAGGTCGATGACCTCGCAGTCGATCCCCTCGCCCGCCAGTTCTTCGGCGGCCTTCAGCGCATAGGTCATGCCGATGCCGAACGAGACGATGGTCGCGCCATCTCCCTTCCTGGCGATCCTGGCCTTGCCGATCGGGATGGTGAAATCGTCGAGCTTCGGAACCTGGAACGTCTGGCCGTAGAGGATCTCGTTTTCCAGGAAGATCACCGGGTTGGGATCGCGGATCGCGGACTTGAGCAGTCCCTTCGCGTCCGCCGCCGAATAGGGCATGACGACCTTGAGGCCGGGAATGTGGCTGTACCAGGACGCATAGTCCTGGCTGTGCTGGGCTGCGACGCGCGCCGCCGCACCGTTCGGACCGCGGAAGACGATGGGACAGCCCATCTGGCCGCCCGCCATGTACAGCGTCTTGGCGGCGGAATTGATGATCTGGTCCATCGCCTGCATGGCGAAATTGAAGGTCATGAACTCGACGATCGGCCGCAGCCCGGCGAACGCCGCGCCGACGCCGAGCCCTGCAAAGCCGTGCTCGGTGATCGGCGTGTCGATGACCCGGCGCGGACCGAACTCGTCGAGCAGCCCCTGGGTGATCTTGTAGGCGCCCTGGTACTCGGCAACCTCCTCGCCCATGACGAAGACATCGTCGGAGGCGCGCATCTCTTCCGCCATGGCGTCGCGCAGGGCCTCGCGGACGGTCATGTCGACCATCTCGGTGCCTTCGGGAATGTCGGGGTCTTCGGCCGCCTCGACCTTCGGCGCGGCCGGAACCGGAGCGGCTTCCTTCTTTTCGGCCGCGGGCTCCGGAGCGGAGTCCTCCTTTGCGGAAGCCGGGGCGGACGCCCCGTTGGTCGACGGCGCGCTCTGGATATCGGAGGCGTCCTCGCCGTCGGCGACGATCACCGCGATCGGCGTGTTGACCTTGACGCCGTCGGTGCCCTCCTCGATCAGGATCTTGCCGATCTTTCCCTCGTCGACGGCCTCGACCTCCATGGTGGCCTTGTCCGTCTCGATCTCGGCGATCACGTCACCGGCGGATATCGTATCGCCTTCCTTTACGGTCCACTTGGCGAGCTTGCCCTCTTCCATCGTCGGCGAAAGAGCCGGCATCAAAATCTCAATCGGCATTTCCGCTTCCCTTATTCCGCCGCTTCCGCGGTCTCGCGATAGACATCGGTCCACAGTTCGGACGGATCCGGTTCCGGATCCGACTGGGCGAATTCGGCGGCGTCGTTGACGATTTCGCGCACCTCCTTGTCGATGGCCTTGATCTCGTCCTCGCTCGCCCATTTCTTTTCGAGAAGCCGGTTCTTGACCTGCTCGATCGGGTCGTGCTCGCTCCGCATCTTCTGGACTTCTTCCTTGGAGCGGTATTTCGCCGGGTCGGACATGGAATGACCGCGGTACCGGTATGTGACCATTTCCAGGATCATCGGCCCGGATCCGCCGCGGGCATGTTCCGCCGCGAGTTCACCGGCCGCGTTGACGGCGCGGGCATCCATTCCGTCGACCTGAATGCCCGGAATGTCGAAGGACTGGCCACGTCGGCACAACTCCGTCACCGCGGACGCGCGCGTGACGCTGGTGCCCATTCCGTACTTGTTGTTCTCGATTACGTAGATGACCGGCAGGTGCCAGAGCTTCGCCATGTTGAAGCTCTCGTAGACCTGGCCCTGGTTGACCGCGCCGTCGCCGAAATAGGCGACCGAGACCTTACCGTTGTCGCGGTACTTGTTGGCGAACGCCAGGCCAGTGCCGAGCGGAACCTGGGCGGCGACGATGCCGTGGCCGCCATAGAATTCCTTCTCCTTGGAGAACATGTGCATGGAGCCGCCCTTGCCGCGCGAATAGCCACCCTGGCGGCCGGTGAGTTCCGCCATGACGCCGCGCGCTTCCATGCCCGTCGCCAGCATGTGGCCATGATCGCGATAGCCGGTGATGACCTGGTCACCGTCCTCCAATGCCATCTGCATGCCGACAACAACGGCTTCCTGGCCGATATAGAGGTGGCAGAAACCGCCGATCAGACCCATTCCGTAGAGTTGGCCGGCCTTTTCCTCGAACCGCCTGATCAGCAGCATCTCCCGGTAGGCTTCAAGTTCCTGTTCCTTGGAGAACTCCTTGGGGTCGGGCGTTGCCGGAGCGTTCGACGAGTCAGTCTTCTTGCTGGTTCGGGATCGGCCTCTCTTTGAGGCGGCCTTGGTTCCGGCCATATTTTCCTCCGTTCTGCTCGACTATTGCATAACCATATAGAGCGAAGGGGCGGCGGAAAAGGTTATATTCGAATGGCTGCCATGCAGAGCCGCATGCCACCCGTAACGGCTGCTTAACGAACGGTGGGAAGCAGGATGATCCTGTCGTCAGGATGCGCCATGTTGAGGGATTCCCGCGCTTTTTCGTCGATCATGTCCGGGTCGAGGCTTTCCGGGCGCATCAAGGCGACACGCTTTTCCATCCGCTCTTTTTCTGCTGAAAGCCTGCCGAGTTCGGCGGCAAGGTCGGCCTCGCGGTCCTGCAGCCTGATCAACGCGTAGAGCCCGAATTCGCCTTCCACTGCGTGGAAGGCGAAATACCCCAGAATCAAGAGGCAAGCTGCGGGAATCAGGTGAGGCTTTATCTTCGACTGCTTACGCTGACGTGTCGACATACAGCGGATACCTGACTGAACGCGGGGATGGGACGGAACGCAAAACCTGTCTACGTCCCACGTTCAGGACAGTAAACAATCAGCGTAAAAAAAGAGTTTGCCGGTAAACTTAATTCCGTCCCGGTTTGGGTCGGTATCGTTGACGCGGCCTTAATGAACGTCCCGTTTCGCCGGCACCCTAGCGCCTGAAGATTGCTTTTCCGGGAAAGCGGGCGGTCGGACCGAGTTCCTCCTCGATGCGCAGGAGCTGGTTGTACTTGGCAAGCCGGTCCGAACGGGCAAGCGACCCGGTCTTGATCTGTCCGCAATTGGTTGCCACCGCCAGGTCGGCGATTGTCGTGTCCTCGGTCTCGCCGGACCGGTGCGACATGACCGCCGTGTACCCGGCCTTGTGGGCCGTTTCCACAGCGTCGAGGGTTTCGGTCAGGGTGCCGATCTGGTTCACCTTGATGAGGATCGAGTTGCCGACGCCCTGTTCGATGCCGTCCTTCAGGCGGGTCGTGTTGGTGACAAACAGGTCGTCGCCGACGAGCTGGCACGAGCCGCCGATCTTGTCGGTCAGGAGCTTCCAGCCGGTCCAGTCGTCCTCCGACATGCCGTCCTCGATCGAAACGATCGGATAGCGGCCCACGAAGTCGGCAAGGTAGTCGGCCATTTCTCCGGGATCGAGAACCCGGTTCTCGCCGGCCAGGTTGTACTTGCCGTCGGCAAAGAACTCGGTGGAGGCGCTGTCGAGCGCGATGAATACCTCTTCGCCAGGACTGTAGCCGGCCTTCTCGATCGATTCCATGATGAAGGAAAGCGCCTCGTCGGTGGAACTCAGGCCAGGCGCGAAACCGCCCTCGTCACCGACATTGGTGTTGTGGCCGGCATCCTTCAGGGCGCTCTTCAACCTATGGAAGATCTCGGCTCCGGCGCGCAAGGCGTCGGAAAACGTCTCGACTCCCGCCGGCATGATCATGAATTCCTGAATATCGATCGGATTGTCGGCATGCACTCCGCCGTTGATGATGTTCATCATCGGCACGGGAAGGAGGCGGGCGCC
>DATHRP010000357.1:0-7978 GCA_035465195.1 Afifellaceae bacterium
GCCGCCGACGCGCACCATGTCGCCGCCCTGCTGGTAATAGGGATCGGGATTGAAGAGATTGTCGGCGACATCCTCAAGAATGTCCTTCAGGAGCTGGCCGGACATGTTCGAACGATAGGCCGCCGGATATGTCATGCCCGTCGCATTGAAGACATCCTCCACGCGGATTTCCTGGCCGGGCAGCAAACTGGTGCCCCAGCGAAAACCGGGTGAGAGGGCGATCTGGGCATCCCGCTCCGAAAGGAGCGCATCGCAGATCAGGTCGTCGAACGTGCCGTTGAAGTTGCCACGGCGGTAGAGCAGCGTTTCGGTCTTGCCGAGCACGCGCTGCAGTTCCGCCTCGTAAGGCTCGCGCACCTCGTCGATAAGCGCCGCCATGTCGGCGTCCGGCGTGATGACATCGGAGAATACCGGGATCAGCCGGTACTTGAAGCTCTTGACTCCGCCGTCCCGCACATCGAGATCGAGCCGGGAGACGAACTTGCCGGTGGAGCCGGTCGCGAGAAGCAGCGTGTTGCCGACCTGGACAGGTTCGGGAAGCGCGTCATGTGTATGACCGGTCAGGATCACGTCGATGCCGCTGACGCGGCCGGCGAGCTTGTGGTCGACGTCGAATCCGTTGTGGGAGAGCAGGACGACCAGTTCGGCGCCGTCGGCGCGGGCGGCGTCGACATTCTTCTGGATCTCGGCCTCGCGGATACCGAAGGAGTAGCTCGGAAACATCCAGCCCGGATTGGCGATCGGCAGATAGGGGAACGCCTGGCCGATCACCGCGATCTTGACTCCGCCGCGCTCGAAGGTCGCCGTGGATTCGAATGCCGGCTCGTCTCATTCCTTGTCGAAGATGTTGCCACCGAGGAACGCGAACGGCAGGCCGTCAACGATTTCCTTGACGCGCTTCTCGCCGAGGGTGAACTCCCAGTGGCTGGTCATGGCGTCCGGTTCCAGCGCGTTCATGACCGTTACCATGTCCTCCGCGTCGGTCTGCAGCGCGGTGTAACTGCCCTGCCAGGTGTCACCGCCGTCCAGCAGAAGCGTGCGATCCGGGCGTTCGGCGCGGATCCGCTTGATGATGGCGGCTACCCTGTCGAGCCCGCCCATGCGGCCGTAGTCGCGCGCCAGCGTCGCGAAATCGACGGACGTCAGCGCATAGGCTTCCGCAGAGCCCGGCGTCAGATTGTAGAGCTTCAGAAAATCTTCACCGGTCACATGCGGCGGCTGGCCGGTGCGGTCGGCCACGCCGAGATTGACTGACGGCTCGCGGAAATAGACGGGTTTAATCTGAGCATGGATGTCGGTGATATGGATCAGCGTGACATTGCCGTGGCTCTCGAAGTCCAGCAGGTCGTTTTCGGTCATCGCACCCTGGCCGAAGGCCCGGCTCAATCCCGAGAGACCGGATGCGCCCAGGATCGCGGAAGCCGCAACCGAAGCCTGCAGGAATTCACGGCGTGAAATCATCTGTCTGTCCTATTCGTGGATGAGGGAAACCTTCAGCCGGATCGTGTCCGGCTGCTGCAGCGGTTTGTCTAACCGGGTTCAGGCTGGCCGCGTCAGCCGCGGCCCGCACATTCAGAGCGGGTCGCCGGCCTCAGTTGCGGACAGCCGGCGTTTCGACGGACAGCCCCTGGCCGCGCGAGGCGACATAGAGCTCCAGGGCGGTGAATTCGTCGGAACCCCGCTTGTACGGATCGGCGCGGATATTCTCCATGCAGCCCTTGAAGCGGCGATGGATGGAACCCAGTCCCTGCCACTTGAACCGGTATACCGGGAAGCCGTTGATCTGGCCCTGGCTCAGATGGTCGGCCCGGATCATGTTGCCGTAATTGTCTTCATGGCAATTGGAACAGGCCATGTCGAGCTGGCCGACGCGGGTATAGTAGAGATCCTTGCCGCGCTGCCACCATTCCTGCATCGGACCGTCGGTCTGGACGTTTACCGGCATGCCGCGGGACTGCAGCCCGACATAGGCGGTCATGCCAAGCATCTCGCTGGATTCCCATTTCCAGGCTTCCGCGCCCATACGCTCGGTACGGCAGGTGTTGATGAAGTGCTCGAGCGCCTGCGGCTTGCCCTTGGCCTCGCTCCATTTCGGCATCGCCGCGCGGACGCCCTTCATGCTTTCGCTGGCGTCGTTATGGCACGAAGCGCAGGACTTGCCCTCCGACCCGTCCACGGTGGACCAGAGCTCCTCGCCCCGGTCGACGTGGATGAAGCCGGGATTCTCGAAATCGTCGGTTTCAAGCGCCTGGGTGGAGGGATCGCGGTATTCCCAGCCGGAGACGATCTCATCGACCGGTGAACCTTCCGGAGCCTTCACCTTGGTGATGATCTTGGTTTCGCCGTTGATCAGGAACGACCCTTCATCGGCGCCGGCCAACTGTGCCGACATGCCGCCTGCCAGCAGCACGGCCAGGACAGAGGCCATTCCGTATTTCGTCAGCTTCATCCGCTATTCCTCCCAGCCTTGCAGGCTCTCTCTTGTCTTATTGAACGGTGATTTCCTGCTCGGCCTCGTAGACAGACCCGTCATCGTCGAGCCAGGTGAACTTGAAGGTTCCGGACTCCGGAACTTTAACCGTGAACTCGAAATAGGGGTTTGCCGCGACAGCAGGCTCGATATCGGTCGAGAAAACGACCTGGTCGTTAAACGTGCAGGTGAACTTGTTGATGATCGAGCGCGGGATCGTGTTACCGTCCTTGTCCTTGCGCTGCCCTGATTCCATCTTGTGGCTGATCAGGGTCTTGATGGTGATGATCTCGTCCTTCGATGCCGTCTTCGGCACCTTCACCCTGGGCTTTGCACTGGCCATAGGTTTCGTCTCCTGAATGGTTGTCCGCCGATCAGCCGCCGCAGCCGCCGATGGTCACCTTGACTTCTTTGCTTTCCATGAAGGCAGAACCGTCGCTCATCTTGGCAACGGCAATCACGTCCTGGGTCTTGGCCAGGCGCATCCGCGTGGAAGCGGAAGCTTCACCGCTCATCGGCGAAAAATGAAACGTCGCCACGCCGGGCCGCGGGTTGCCGGATGCAAGAATCATCACGGCTTCGACGTAATTGTCGGCCGTCATTTCGCTTTCGACCGAAACGCCGATTGGAACCGTGTTGCCGTTTTCGGCGATTTCCGGGGCATCCAGCTTCACCTTGCCGGCCTCAGGCTTCTTGCCACCGGTGAATTCCATGATCAGCTTGTCGATTTCCTCGTTGGCCACCGCGAATGCGAACGATCCATAGGCTGTCGCCAGTGCAAACGCCGCGGCACCTGTACCGAGCTTCAGCGTATCACGCCGTGTCAGTTTCATTGTCATACCTCCAAATTCGAATATGCCGTTGGCGGAATTCCTACTCTTTCAGCGTCAGGAGATAGGCCACCACGTCTTCGACCTGCTCCGCCGACAGGATTGTCTTGCCCTGGAATTTTTCCATCGTTCGGGCGCCGTTCTTGGTCCGGTAGAACGACGGCATGATCGTGCCGTCGCCGAACGGAACCTTGGAATTGACCACGATGGCCCGAAGTTCGGGCTCCGACCAGCGATCGGCAACCCCATCGAGCGGCGGTCCGACCTCGCCATGGAAGAGCTGTTCGCTCTGGTCTGAATTGGCATGGCAGGCCAGGCAGTTGCCGAGCTTGCGGTCGGCAAACACCTTGCGTCCTTCTGCCGGATCGCCCGGCTTTCCGGTCAGCGACTGCGGAATCTTGTTGTCGTCCGTGAAGCTCACCGCGTCGGGTGAGACGGTCTCGGCGCCCGCCAGACCGGCAAAGGCAGCGAAAACGGAAGCCGCAACTATGGTGGCTGCATTTCTCATTCGGCAGTTCCCTCTTCCATGTCCGCGTGTCTGGCAGGTCCAGCCCGACTGCGGATTGTCATATTTTCCCGCAGCGTATCGGCACGCAGCCGAACAATCAATATATAAATGCAGTTTTTTGAATGTGTTTTAACGAATTCTTCGCACGGTGGACCCGTGCCGGGCCCCTCGCTATAAGGCGCGGAGCAATCTGCGGCTGGAAATTATATTCAAAGATCAGTATATAACCTGCGTATCTGCGACCCGTGCCCGTATGGAGGGACTGTTGCGCCGGCTAGCCGGATCATTGCGAGCGCTTATCGTCGCCCTGGGTATGGCGATCACGGCTTGGCCCGCGCATGCCGCGGAACTGGTCATGTTCGAGCAGCAGGGCTGCGAATGGTGTCAGATCTGGCACAGCGTAATCGGGCCGATCTACGGGAAGACGGCGGAAGGACGGAAGGCGCCGCTTCGACGCGTCGATATATCCGATCCCATGCCGGCCGACCTTAGAAACATCGAGCCGGGACGCTTCACGCCGACGTTCGTCCTGTTGGAAAACGGTCGGGAAGTCGGTAGAATTCGCGGCTATCCGGGAGAGGATTTCTTCTGGGGGATGCTCGGCGAGCTGATAGAGAAACTGGATGATGCGGGCAATTCAGGCAAGTTGCCCGGCGGTGCATAGAAGGCGAACCATGCCCCTCTCCCAATTGGAACTGAATGACGACCAGCTCGAGGTCATGGCGGAAAGCGCACGCGAGGCGAGCGTTTTCCTGAAGACGCTTGCGCATGAAGCGCGGCTGATGATCCTTTGCTACCTTGTCGACGGCGAGAAGTCGGTGAAGGAACTCGAGGACCTTCTCAGCATGCGCCAGCCTACCGTGTCGCAGCAACTGGCGCGGCTGAGGATGGAAGGTCTCGTCGATACCAGGCGCGACGGGAAGGTCATCTATTACAGCTTGAACAGCGACAAGGCGCGGCGCATCATCGAGGTCATCTACGACCTGTTCTGCCCTCGGGACGTCTGACGGGCACGATAACCGCGCATGAAGACCCTTTAGCAGAGGGCGGGCGCAAAGCGGTCTGCCAGGTCGCCAAAGGGAGGATCAGGGATGGAAATCCCGACAAGCGCCCTTGTCGCATTGATCGGATTTGCCGGAGGTATAGGCCTCGGCCTCGCGGCGCGCGTCGGCCGGTTCTGCACGCTGGGTGCAATCGAGGACGCGATCTTTTCCGGCGATTTCAGGCGCCTGCGCAGCTGGGCTCTCGCCGTGGCCGTCGCGATTGCCGGCACATGGATGCTGGATGCCGGCGGCTGGGTCGATACCGGAAACTCCTTCTACCTGGATGACACGATCAACCTGCCGTCTCTCGTGTTCGGCGGCCTGATGTTCGGCATCGGCATGGCGCTGGTCGGCACATGCGGATATGGCGCCCTGGCGCGTGCCGGCGGCGGCGATCTCAAGTCGCTGGTGATTGTCCTGGTCATCGGCATATCGGCCTACATGGCCTCCGGCGGTCTGACCGCATTTGCCCGCATCGCCTGGCTGGATCCGCTGGCGTTCGCCTTGCCCGCCACCCAGGACCTGCCGACCCTGACAAGGGATCTCACCGGCTTGTCGCTCGAGGGTGTGCTTCCCTTGCTGATCATCGCCATGCTTGCCTACTGGTGTTTCCGGGATCGGGATTTCCGCGCGGCACCGCGCCTTGTTTACGCGGGAATAGCCGTCGGGGCGATGATCGTGCTCGGTTGGTTCGCGACGGGCCATGTCGGCAGCGATCCGTTCGACGAGCATCGCCTGGTGTCCTATACGTTCGTTCGGCCGCTGGGCGACACGCTGGTCTATCTGATGACCTTCACAGGCGCGTCGATCAATTTCGGCATTGGTGGAACTTTCGGCGTGATCGCGGGTGCGGCGGCCGGCTCGATCGTCAAACGGGAATTCCGCTGGGAAGCCTGCGACGACGCCCCGGAACTGCGCAGGCAGATCTTTGGCGGGTTCCTTATGGGTACGGGCGGCCTGCTGTCGCTGGGTTGTACCGTCGGACAAGGCCTGTCGGCCATGTCGGTCATGGCGCTCTCGGCGCCGATCGTGCTTGCGTCGATCTTCGCAGGAGCCTGGCTGGGCCTGATCTACCTGGTGGAGGGGTCGGTGGCAGGCGCGTTGCGGCAACTGGTGGGCCGTCGCGCTCCGGACTGACGTCTGTTCGCCACCCGGCTTTCGGCCGGTGTCAGGACGGGTTCCGCACGATCCGGAAACCGCTGCGCCGCAATATTTCGAGGTAGGCGATAATTGCCACCTCGCTGTCGGTACGGAATTCCGCCCAGTCGCCTTCCAGGTCCGACCCGGCCTGACCGGCCGCAGCCTGAAGCTGGTCGACGCCTTCCCATTGGGCGCGCAACGCCAGGGCGACACCCCGGACGAACTGCTCGCTCGTCAGTTCGGCGGCGCTCGCCGACTTTTCGCGGACATCCTCAAGGTTCAGTGGCATTGCACTTTGCATAGCCATTCTCGTTTCCCGAACGTAACTCGGCATAGAATGGCAAGCGGCGGCTAAATCGCCGTTACGAAAACCGATGGCATTTTAGTCAACAAACCCGATGATTTAACTCAACTGCGGCGCAACCGGCCGAGAAGTTCGGCAGTCGGGTAGGAATCCGCCGGCAGTCCCAGCTTGATCTGCATCGCCTTGACGGCCGCGCGGGTGTTGGCGCCGACAATCCCGTCGACCTTGCCGACATCGTAGCCGAGCGACACCAGGATGCGCTGCAGTTCCTTGACTTGCGCGCCGCTCAGCGCCGGCGGTGCGCTGCCGCGGTCGACAGGCGGCGCACCGGCCAGGCGCGCCGCGAAATAGGCGGCCGTCGTCGTGTAGACGAGCGACTCGTTCCATTCCAGATAGATCCGGAAGTTCGGATAGGCGATGAATGCCGGCCCCTTGCGCCCCATCGGCAGCAGAAGGGAAACCGGCACATTGTCGGCCGGCAGGGCGGAGCCGTCGGCCCTGCGAACACCCCATTTACTCCATTGCGAGCGCGGAAGCTGGATGGCGATATCGGCCTGTTCCCACGGCAGCTTGTCCGGCACCCTCACCTCTTCCAGCCAGGGTCCACCGCGCTGCCAGCCTTCCTTGGCAATGACATTGGCGGCCGAAGCCAGTGCGTCCGGCGCGCTGCCGCGCAGGTCGCGCCGGCCGTCGCCGTCGAAATCGATGGCGCTTTCGATATAGTCGCCCGGAAGGAACTGAAGCTGGCCGATCTCACCGGCCCAGGCGCCGACCATTTCGGACGCCCGCAGATCGCCGCGATCGATGACCTTCAGCGCGGCAATCAGCTGCGGGCGGAACAGTTCCGGCCGGCGGCAGTCATAGGCCAGCGTCGCCAGCGACTGGATCGTGTTGAAATCGCCCTGGAAGGCGCCGAAGTCGGTTTCCAGTCCCCAGAAGGCGGTCAGCACCGGGCCCGGCACGCCGAATTCCCGCTCGATCCGCTTGAAGGTATTGGCATACTTCTTCAGCCGCGCGCGACCGTGATCCATCCGGTTCTTCGAAATCAGCTTGTCGGAAAAATCCAGGAAGGACTGCGAGAAGACGCCTTGCCGACGGTCGCGGCTGATCACACGCTTGTCGTAGCCGATCCCGTTCAGTCCTTGACGGATGGCCGACCGCGATATTCCCTGCGCCGCCGCCTCCTGTCGAACGCCGTCGAGCCAGCTTGCGAAATTCCCGGTCTCGCACGGTACGTTGGCGGTTGCCGAACCGGCGACAAGGGAGATGCCTGCGGCAAGACAGCCGGCGATCGGCCATGTGGAGCTCATCCGTCTTCTCCTCGCTTGGTTGCGAATCAGCGAATTCTCAGCATGCCCGGCAAAAGGAAGCAAATGAACGTGTCGTAAAATCGACGGAGCGGGCCTCCTACGGCAGTCGCAGCGACTCGACAATACAACCTGTTGCATGGTGAGATATCTGGTCTTGCCCGGCCCTGCATTGCAATTGGCGCAACTGTCAAAAAAGCATCATCGGCGCCGAATAAGACCAACGACACTCAGCACGCCGACCCGGCGGGCAAAATCGATAGGGAGAGTTTTATGATCAGGACACGCATCCTCGCTGCCGCTGCGGCGATCGCACTGATGGCGCCCTCGGGTGTCGGAACCGCCACTGCGGCGACCGAGATTCAATGGTGGCACG
>DATHRP010000358.1:0-5661 GCA_035465195.1 Afifellaceae bacterium
CCGGCGGTGATCGTCACCTGCGCGCGCGGCTCGTCCGACCATGCCGCCGGCTATTTCAAATATTGCTGCGAGATCCTGGCCGGCGTCCCGGTCGCCTCGATCGGCCCCTCTGTCGCCTCGATCTACCATGCGCCGCTGCAGCTTTCCGGCGCGGTTCTGGTCGCCATCTCCCAGTCGGGAATGAGCCCCGACATCGTCGCGCTGACCAAGGCGGCCGGGAAGGGCGGCGCGCGCACCGTCGCCATCGTCAACGACGAGGGCTCGGATCTCGCCAGGGCGGCCGACCATTGCCTGCCGATCGACGCCGGCCGCGAGGTGAGCGTGGCGGCGACCAAGACCTTCATCTCTTCCTGCGCGGCGGCACTTGCGCTGCTCGCCGAATGGCGCGGCGACAAGGCCCTGAAAGCGGCGCTTCACGCGCTGCCGGAGACGCTTCGCGCGGCGCTGGCGCTCGACTGGTCGGCGCCGGTCGTCCGGCTCGCCGAGGCCTCCTCGCTCTACGTGCTCGGCCGCGGCCCGGGCTATCCGATCGCCCAGGAGGCGGCGCTCAAATTCAAGGAGACCGCATCGCTGCACGCCGAGGCGCACAGCGGCGCGGAGGTGATGCACGGTCCGCTGTCGCTGGTGCGCGAGCGCTTCCCGGTGCTGGCGCTGGCGCCCGCCGACGCCTCGCGCGACGCCATGAAACAGGCGATCGCCAGGCTCCGCCAGGCCGGCGCCGAACTCGTCGCGGTGGAGAACGAGCCGTCGGCCGCTTCCAGCCTGCCTTACGCGCCGGCCGGCCATCCGCTCGCCGATCCGCTCTCCATCGCCGCCTCTTTCTACGGCCTTGTCGAGGCGGTGGCTGCGGCGCGCGGCATCGACCCGGACAACCCGGCCAACCTGAAGAAAGTGACGGAGACCATGTGATGGGCGCGATCGGTTCCGGCACGACACTGTTCTCGGGCGCCCGGGTCTTCACCGGCGAGGCGATCCTCGACGGCCATGCGGTGCTGGTCGAAGACGGCCGGGTATCCGCCATCCTGCCCGAGACGGCGGAGATCGCGGCCGATCACACCGTCCACCTGGACGGCCGCCTGCTGGCGCCGGGTTTCGTCGACCTGCAGGTCAATGGCGGCGGCGGCGTGCTGTTCAACGATGAGCCCAGCGTGGCGGGCATCGAGGCGATCGCCGCCGCGCACCGCCGCTTCGGCGTCACGGCGCTGCTGCCGACGCTGATCACCGACACGCCGGAGGCGATGCGGGCGGCGGCCGGCGCCGTGCGCGAGGCGATCGCCGCCGGCACGGCGGGTTGCGGCGGCATCCACCTGGAAGGCCCGTTCCTCGCGCCGTCGCGCAAGGGCGCGCACCGCGCCGACCTGATCAGGCCGATGGGCGCTGATGACCTCGAATTCCTGCTTTCTCTGGGGATCGACACCGTGTTGGTGACGCTCGCCCCCGACATTGTGCCGCCGGACATGATCCGCGCCTTGGTCGACGGCGGCATCATCGTCTCGCTCGGCCATTCCGACGCCACCTACGACCAGGTCGCGGCTGCCGTCGATGCCGGCGCGACCGGCATCACCCATCTCTTCAACGCCATGAGCCCGCTCGATCACCGCGCGCCCGGCATGGTCGGCGCGGCGCTGGACCTCGGCCGGCTCTCCTGCGGCATCATCGCCGATGGCCATCATGTCGATGCCGCGGCGCTGCGCACGGCGCTCAGGGCGAAGCGCGGGCCGGGAACCCTGTTCCTGGTCTCCGACGCCATGCCGACGGTCGGCGCCAAGGGCGACACTTTCGAATTGAACGGCCGCACCGTTCGGCGGGCGGCCGGCCGGCTGACGCTGGAAGACGGCACGCTCGCCGGCTCCGACCTCGACATGGCGAGCGCCGTGCGTTTCGCGGTCGAACATCTCGATCTGCCGCTGGAAGAGGCGCTGCGCATGGCCTCGCTCTATCCGGCGCGACTGGTGGGCCTTGATAGTCGCTACGGCCGCATCGCCGAGAGTCATGCGGCCGATTTCGTCGAACTCGACGCGATGCTGGAGGTCGGCTCGGTCTGGATCGGCGGCGCGCCGGCCTAATCGGTGCGCACAGCCACCCTGTTGTTGCCGGCCCGGCAATCGTCGTTGGCCGGGTTGCCGTCGTTGCGGATGTCGGGGTCGAAGACGATCCGCGCCGTTGCCGTTACGCCCGAACCGGTGCCGTGCCCGCCCAGCATCACGCGGCCGCCGGCGGGAATGTTGCCGAACCGGTCGATCGCCGTGCCGAGCCCGCGCTTGCTGAAGCTCGTCTGCACCTGCTGCTGGTTCGGTCCGCTTACATAGTCGACATTGCTGACGTTGACGATGATGACGCGCACAGCGGGCCGGTTGCCCCAGCGCGGATGGTGCGAGACGTACGGTTCGAGCTTGACGGCCAGGTCGACGCAGAGATTTCTGCGCAGTGTCTCAGGGTTGAATTGTGGCACCGCATCCTGTCGCGCGCCCTTGAAGGACGGCTTGAAATGCGAGCCGGCGAGGGCCGGCGCCGCCGGCTGCAGTGCGATAGCGGCGGCGACCAGCGCCAGGGTCGGTTTGAGCATTTGTTAAGCCTTTCGTGACAGTGGCGGTCCGCGCGGCCTTGAAAAGCCGGGCGGTTGGTTCTACCGATCGCAGGTTGGACGCAGCGGCGTGGCTGGCGGTTCATCCGCATCGGGCCGCACAATCTGCGCCCGGGCCGCAATCACGGGAGGATACGCACATGAAACTGCTTCTGACCGGAGCCGCGGGCGGGGTCGGTACGATGATCAGGCCGCTGCTGCTCGATCGCTACGGTTCGCTCGTCAGCTCCGACATGGTGGAGATGAAGGACCTCCTGCCCGGCGAGACATTCGTCAAGGCCGACCTCGGCAATCCCGGCGAGATCGATGCGCTGACGAAGCAGTGCGACGCGATCATCCATCTCGGCGGCATCAGCATCGAACAGCCGTGGGAGCCGATCCTGGCGGCCAATATCGCCGGCCTCTACACGCTCTACGAATCCGCCAGGGCGAACGGGGTCGAGCGGATCGTATTCGCCTCGTCCAACCATGCCGTCGGCTTTTATCCGCGCGACATCGTCATCGACCACGAGCGGCCGGCGCGGCCGGACAGCCGCTACGGCGTCAGCAAGGCGTTCGGCGAGGCTCTCGGCGGTCTCTATGCCGACAAGCACGGTCTGAAGATCTTCAACATCCGCATCGGCAATGTGGACTACCGGCCGATCGACCGCCGGCGTATGTCGATCTGGCTGCATCCGGAAGATCTGGTGCAATTGTGCGCCATCGGGCTTGAGCACCCGGACATCCACTACGAGATCGTCTACGGCCATTCCGACTGCGAGCCGTCCTGGTGGGACAATCGCCGCGCGTCGGAGCTGGGCTACCGGCCGCAGCACCGTTCGGCGGATTTCCGCGAAGAGGTGCTCGCCTCCGATCCGCCGCCCGGGCCGGACGATGCCTCGGAGATCTACCAGGGCGGCATGTTCGTTCTGGAAGACTGACGGCCCGTTGCCGTCGGCGCCGCTACTAGACTGTCAGACTGCGGGCCTCTGCTCGGTCCGTAGCCCTGAAGAGCCGGCGGTGCGCGAAAGGTTCGCGGCTGTCTCGGGCGGGACCGCCTGGCAGAGGCCGTTGCCCTGGCCGAAGCGGAAGCCCAGATCCACGATCATCGCGCGCTGCCGTTCGTTCTCGATGCCTTCGGCGACGCAGGGAATGTCTATCGCCGCGCACAGATCGTGGATGCCGCGCAGGAGCTTACGGCTGTCTTCCGACGTTTCGGCGGAGTCGACGAACGACTTGTCGACCTTGACCATGTCGAAATCGAACTCGAGAAGGTAGCCGAGCGCCGAATGGCCGGTGCCGAAATCGTCGATATAGATGCGGACGCCGGCGGCGCGGAGCTCGGAGATCACGCGGCGGGCGTTGTCCAGGTCCCCGAGCAGCGCCGTCTCGGTGATCTCGATGATCATCCGCCCGGGAGCGATGCCGGCACGGGTGAGCGCGGACAGCACCGTCAGGCTCGCCGCCGGATCTGCAAGCTGCACCGCGCTGATGTTGAACGACAGGCCGACCTCCGGATTCCATGTCCGCGCAGCGGCCAGCGCCTTGTCCAGCAATTGTCCGGTCAGGTCGGCGATCAGGCCGGCCTGCTCTGCCGCCTCGATGAACTCCTCCGGCGCGACATGACCGATCGAGGGATGGTACCAGCGCGCGAGCGTCTCGAACGAGATGAGCCGGCCCGACTGCAGATCGAATATCGGCTGGAAGGCAATGCCGATCTCGTTGTTGTCGATCGTCGACCTGAGGGCCTGGTCGACCTTCGTGCGCCGACGGAGATGGTCCTCCAGGTCGAGGTGGAAGACGGCGACGTCCGTCGACCGGGTCCGCTTGCAATGGTAGAGCGCCGTGTCGGCACGGTTGATCAGTAGTTCGCCGTTGGCCCCGGACACGGGGAAGACCGCGAAGCCGCACGAGCCGGAAATCCGCAGCAGTGTGTCGCCGACGGTGATCGGCTCGTTGATCGCGTCGCAGATCCGCCGGCCGTAGGCCATGCAGTCGGCCTCCGTGCGGATCGTGGTGACCAGCGCGGCGAATTCGTCGCCGCCGAGCCGGGCGACAAGGCCGTCGTCGCTGATCATCTTGTCGAGACGGTTGGCGACCGTCACCAGCACCTCGTCTCCGGCGGCGTGGCCGTAGGTGTCGTTGATCGGCTTGAAGCCGTTGAGATCGAGCATCGCCACGCCGAAGCGCACGGGGACGGTCTCGTCGCCCTGGGAGGCGTCCTGGATCAGCCTGTCGAGGCTGAGCGTCAGGGCGCGGCGGTTGGCGAGGCCCGTCAGCGCGTCGGTCATGGCCGTGCGCAACGCCCGCGCCTCGGCGACCTCGGAACGGGTAATCTGGTCGACGATCGCCTCGCGCGACTCGATCAGTTCCTTGAAGCTGGCGAAATAGGCGCCCAGCATGCGGATCACCAGGATCATCACGAAGAGCAGGTTGAGGCCCATGCCCATCAGCAGCATGTCGCCGCTGACGAGCAGCCTGAGTGCCATCGGCAGGCCGGACAGGAAGATCACGAAGCGCGCCGCCTTGGGCAGACTTCCGAGACAATAGGCCGAGCCTATCGCGCTCATGAACACGAAGATCGCCGTGAAGGCCTGGTGCTCGCGGTTGCCGTATTCGATCAGCATCAGGCCCCACAGGCCGAATCCGGCGGCCAGCATGCTGCTGCTGAACAATGTCTGACGCAGCGCCTGGAGGATGTTTTCCGGATCCGTCATGTTCCAGGAATCGAGCCGCCAGATGAACTGCACCACGCACACCGCGAGGACCGCGCCGGGCATCGCCGCCGTGATGGTTAGCGGCGCATTGAAGCTGTGGGCAATCGCCAGGCCCAGCGAATTGACCAGGATGATCAGGTGCAGGATCGGGATCTTGCGCTTCAGGAGCTGGAACTGGTTGACCAGAACCGAGCGGCTGAGCAGCGATTCGGTATCGCCGACACAGGTGAGGGCGTTCCAAATCTCTCCGGCGGTTTTCCTGTAGCGGCGCATATCCGGATCCGGCTCAATATGGCCGGAAACTAGAACAAACCCGTTGCAGCGGGTTTAACGGGACCGCCGAGCCAGTCGGGCAATTCCTAATGCCTTGTCAATGTTTAC
>DATHRP010000359.1:0-2172 GCA_035465195.1 Afifellaceae bacterium
TCTGGTTCGGAACGTCCATCGGCGGGCTGATGGATCCGCAGTTTATCGACGAGCCATGGAGTATACCCAAGGCGCTGTCGGTACTGGAGCATTTGTGGGTGCCGGTGTTCGTTATCGGTACCGCCGGCACAGCTGGTATGATCCGCCGCCTGCGCGCCAACCTGCTCGACGAACTTCAGAAGCAATATGTCGTCACCGGTCGCGCAAAGGGACTGCCGGAGGGCCGACTGCTGCGCAAATATCCGTTGCGCATGGCGTTGAACCCGTTCGTCGCCGATATCGGCAGCCTGCTTCCCGAAGTCGTGTCGGGGTCCGTCATCGTGTCGGCGGTCATGTCGCTGCCGACGACTGGACCAATGCTGCTGTCCTCGCTGCAGAGCCAGGACATGTTCCTGGCCGGTTCGTTCCTGATGTTCCTGGCCGTGCTGACGGTCGTCGGCATGCTGATTTCGGACATCCTGCTCGGTGTGCTTGACCCGCGGATCCGCCTGACAGGCAGTAAACGGTGATGAGCGGCGCAACGACCCACTTCGTATCTGACGCGCCGTTCGATCCCGTCGCAGACGATCTGACCGGTTCCGGATTGTCGGAGAAGTTCCTCAATGCATCCCAGGGCCAGCTGATATGGTGGCGCTTCAAGCAGCACCGGATCGCTTACATTTCGTTGTTCGTGCTGCTGGCATCCTATCTGTCCATCGTCATAACCGAATTCCTTGCACCTTACGGTCTGCACACCAAGCATGCCGATCATATCTATATGCCGCCACAGCAGGTGCATTTCTTTCACGACGGACACTTCATCGGACCGTTCACCTATGGCGTACAAACCGAGCGCAACATGGACACGTTTGAACTGGAGTATGTCGAGGACACCAGCACGATCCATCCGATCCGCTATTTCTGTTCCGGTGATCCCTACAAGTTCTGGGGATTGTTCGAGGCCGACTTCCATCTGATCTGCCCGGGTGAAGGAGGAACGTTGTTCCTGCTCGGCACGGATCGTCTGGGGCGGGACATGGCTTCCAGGTTGCTCTATGGGGGCCGCATCTCCCTGACGGTCGGTCTGATCGGCGTCGGACTCAGCTTCTTTCTGGGTCTGCTGCTCGGCGGCCTGGCGGGCTATTTCGGCGGCATAGTCGACAACATTGTCCAGCGCGTTATCGAGATCTTGCAATCCCTGCCGCATCTGCCCCTTTGGATGGCCTTGTCGGCGGCATTGCCGGTCTACTGGAGCCCGGTGCTGGTCTATTTCGGCCTGACGATCATCCTGGCTGCTATCGGCTGGACAGGCCTGGCGCGCGCCGTCCGCTCGAAACTGCTAGCGCTGCGGGAAGAGGATTTCTGCCTGGCGGCGCAACTGATGGGCGCAAAGCCGGGCCGGATCATTTCATACCACCTCCTGCCGAATTTTATGAGTCACCTGATTGCGTCGGTGACGCTGGCGATTCCCTCGATGATCCTTGCGGAGACGGCGTTGAGCTTCCTCGGCCTCGGCCTTCGTCCGCCGATCACCAGTTGGGGCGTGCTGTTGTCGGAGGCCCAGAATATCGAGGCGGTCGCGCTCTATCCCTGGGTCATGCTGCCGATGCTGCCGGTGGTCATCACGGTGCTCGCCTTCAACTTCCTCGGCGACGGCATGCGCGACGCGATCGACCCGCATTCCTGAACGTATAATCGCAGTCAAGGACAACCAACCATGAAGTTCGAAAGGCTCGGCCGGAGCGGCCTGACCGTATCCCGCATCTGTCTCGGCACCATGATGTTCGGCGGGCGCACGGACGAGGAGACATCCACGCGCATCATCGCCGATGCCGCGGAGAACGGCGTCAATTTCATCGACACGGCGGACGTCTACAATGACGGTGCGTCCGAGCGCATCGTCGGCAAGGCGATCGCCGCCAGCCGCGACGACTGGGTTCTGGCCACCAAGGCCGGCAACCGGATGGGCAACAAATCGAGCAACCAGGGGCTCGGCCGCAAATGGCTGCTGCAGGCTTGCGGCGACAGTCTCAGGCGGCTCGGAACGGACTATATCGATATCTACTATCTCCACCTGGAGGATCACGGGACGCCCCTGGAGGAGACTGTTCTCGCCATCCGCAGCCTGATCGAGGCCGGCAAGATCCGCTACTTCGGCGTCAGCAACTTCCGCGGCTGGCGGATCGCCGAGGT
>DATHRP010000360.1:0-19260 GCA_035465195.1 Afifellaceae bacterium
GACCGCTACATCGCCGCCGACCAGCTGGTGCAGGAGGACAAGCGCGACGAGGCGATCGCCGCCTTCGACGCCATCGCGGCTTCAGAGGAAAGCGGATACGCCGCGCTGGCGGCGCTGCGCGCGGCCGCGCTGAAGATCGAGGCCGGCGACACCAACGGCGCGATCGCCAATTTCGACAAGGTCGCCAACGACAAGAGCGTCGACGATATTCTGCGGGACCTGGCGAGCCTGCGCGCCGCCTACCTGGTGCTGGACAAGGGCGACCTGGACGGCGCGGCGAGCCGGGTCGACTCGCTTGCCGTGCCGGGCAACCCCTGGCGCCACGGCGCGCGGGAGATCCTCGGCCTGGTGGCCATGGAACGCGGCGAAAACGACGTCGCGACCAGCTATTTCAGCCAGATCGAGGCGGACGAGGAAGCCCCTGCCGATACCCGCGCTCGCGCAACCGCGCTGATTGCTGTATTGCAGGAAGGAAGCAAGCCCGGTGAGACGGGCGACGCGGCGACAGGCGACGCGGCGACAGGTGACGCGGCAACGGGCGGCACCACGGCGACCCAGTGAGGCCGTGAGCCGGTAACGTCATGAAAATGCCGGGATTGCCCGACCTAAGTCAGGCCCGGCGCACGACACGGACAGACAGATGAGATTTTTCAAGCGTAACTTCCGGCTGGCCCTTTTGGCGCTGACCCCCGTGCTGCTCGCGGGCTGTATCGGGCAGACGATCGATTCGGTCGGGTTCATGAACCCGTTCCGCAAGGAAAAGACCGTGCTGAGCGGCGAGCGCAAGTCGATCGCGCCGACCGCCACCGACGAGATGGCCGCCGGTTCGGCGGCAATCGGAGCGGCCGGCGGCGGCGACTGGACGCAGCCCGGCGGCAACCCGCAGAACGCGCCGGGCCATGTCGCGCTCTCCGGCAGCAACGGGGCTGCCGTGTGGCGCGCCCGCAACGTGGCGAATTCCGGCAAGCGCGCGGTGCGCTCGGCCGCGCCCCCGCTGGTCGTCGGCGGGCGGGTGTTCGTCTACAGCGCCGACGGCACCGTCAGCGCGCTTTCCGGCGGCGGCGGCAAGCAATGGTCGGTCTCGCTGAAGCCGGAGAAGGAAAACAGCGCGTCGGGCGGCGGCGGCATCGCCTTCGGCGGCAACGCCATCTTCGCGGCGACCGGCTACGGCGAACTGGTCGCGCTCGACGCGGCGACCGGCACCAGGATCTGGACCTACGACCTGGAAGCCCCGGCGCGCTCGGCGCCGACGGAATCCGGCGGCAAGGTCTATGTCGTCTCCGTCA
Source organism: Afifellaceae bacterium (assembly GCA_035465195.1). Classification (GTDB taxonomy): domain Bacteria; phylum Pseudomonadota; class Alphaproteobacteria; order Rhizobiales; family Afifellaceae; genus CAMYKZ01. The sequence continues at coordinate 1,287 of DATHRP010000360.1, forward strand.
CCAACGTGCTGCACGCGGTCAACGTCGCCGACGGCAGCCAGGCCTGGATCGCCCCGGGCGTCGCCGAATCGGCGAGCCTGCTTTCCGCCGCGAGCCCCGCGGTTTCCGGCAATACGGTCGTCGTGCCGTTCTCCTCCGGCGAGATCGCGGCCTTTTCCGCCGACGACGGCGAACTGAAGTGGGTCGACGCGGTGACACAGGCGAGCCGCACGCTCGCCGTCTCCGGCCTGACCGACGTCGCCGCGAGCCCGGTGATCATCGACGGCGTGGTCTACGCCACCGGCGTGGCCGGCCGGACGATCGCGGTGAAGCTCTCCGACGGCGAGCGGATCTGGGAGCAGAATGTCGGCAGCGCCTACACGCCGGCCATCTCCGGCAACGCGCTCTTCATGGTCGACCTTGAGGACAATATGATCGCGCTGGAGCGCAAGTCCGGCAAGACCTTCTGGCGCACGGCGCTTCCGGTGGTGCGCAAGAAGCGGTTCTTCTCCGTCTGGGCCGGGCCGATGCTGGCGGGCAACATGCTGTGGGCCGTATCCAACGACGGCAACATCGCCTCGGTCGATCCGGGCACCGGCAACCTGGTGAACACCAGGCCGCTCGGCGCCAGGGCCTATTCCAGGCCGATCGCGGCGGCCGGCCAGCTGCTCGTCGTCGCCGGGGACGGATCGCTGATCGCGATGCGCTAGATCCGGGCCCGTCCGGTTGCCTGCTACAGATGAAACTCACCGTCGCCATCGTCGGCCGGCCGAACGTCGGCAAGTCGACCCTGTTCAACAGGCTGATCGGCCAGCGCCTGGCGCTGGTCGACGACCGCCCCGGCGTCACCCGTGACCGGCGCGAGGGCGAGGCGCGGATCGGCGACCTTGCCTTCACGCTGATCGACACGGCCGGCTTCGAGGACGTCACCGACGACACGCTGGAGGCGCGCATGCGCCGGCAGACGGAGGCCGCGATCGCGGCCGCCGACGTCTGCCTGTTCATGATCGACGCGCGCGCCGGCGTCACCCCGGTCGACGAGGAATTCGCCCGGATCGTGCGGGCGTCGGGCAAGCCGGTGATCCTGGTCGCCAACAAGGCGGAAAGCAACGCCGCCGAAGCCGGGCTCTACGAGGCCTACCGGCTCGGCCTCGGCGATCCGATCGCGCTGTCGGCCGAGCACGCCATCGGGCTCTCCGATCTCCACGAGGCGCTGGAGGCCCTGCAGGGCGAGGAGCCGGAAGCGGCGGAGCCGGCCGCGGAGGATGAGGCGGAAGCCGGCAAGCCGCTGCAGGTCGCCATCGTCGGCCGGCCGAATGCCGGCAAGTCGACGCTGATCAACCGGCTGATCGGCGAGGAGCGGCTGCTGACCGGCCCGGAGGCCGGCATCACCCGCGATTCCATCGCCGTCGATTTCACCTGGCACGAGCGGGACTTCCGGCTGTTCGACACCGCCGGCATGCGGCGCAAGGCGCGCGTCAGCGACAAGCTGGAGAAGCTCTCGGTGGGCGATGCGCTGAGGGCGATCCGCTTCGCCGAGGTGGTGGTCCTGCTGATGGACGTCACCGCGCCGCTGGAGAAGCAGGACCTGCAGATCGCCGACCTCGTGGCCGAGGAGGGCAGGGCGCTTGTGCTCGCCCTCAACAAATGGGACCTGGTGGAGAGCCCGCAGGAGCGGCTCAGGGAACTCAACGCCGACCTCGAGGAGACGCTGCAGCAGGTGCGCGGCGTGCCGATGATCCCGATCTCCGGCAAGACCGGCGACGGGCTGGACCGGCTGATGCAGGCGATCCTCGACATCCACGCCACCTGGAACCGGCGCGTCCCGACCGCAGCACTCAACCGCTGGCTCGCCGATGTCGGCCAGCGGCATCCGCCGCCGGCGGTCTCCGGCCGGCGCATCCGCCTGAAGTACCTCACCCAGTCGAAGACGCGGCCGCCGACATTCTTCCTGTCGTGCTCCAGGCCCGAAGCCGTGCCCGACGCCTATCGCCGCTACCTGCTGAACGGGCTGCGCGAGACTTTCGAGCTTTACGGCGTGCCGATTCGGCTGATGCTGCGCTCGCGCGAAAACCCGTACGAGGGCAGGAAGCGGAAGCGCTAGGCCGCAAGCACGCGGGCGCTATTCGTATTCCGGATAATCGCGGAACGAGCGGGTCGGGAAATTGTAGAGCACGTCGGTGCGGTCGAAGGCCGGGGAGGCGAGCTTCACCAGTTCCGGCGCGATCTCGCCCGGATCGGGCAGCTTTTCCGGGTTCTCGCCGGGCATGGCCTTGGCGCGCATCGCCGTGCGGGTCGCGCCGGGATCGACCGAGACGACGCGGATCTTCGTGTTGACCGTCTCGTGCGCGTAGGTGCGGGCCAGCGCCTCCACGGCGGCCTTGGAGACGGAATAGGGGCCCCAGAAGGCGCGGCAGCGGTGGGCGGCGCCCGACGACAGGAAGATTGCCCGGCCGGCGTCGGATTCCCTGAGCAGCGGGTCGAGCGAGCGGATCAGCCGCCAGTTGGCCGTCACGTTGATCTCCATCACCTCGTCCCAGGTCTTGATCTCGACATGGGGAAGCGGCGAAAGCTGGCCCAGGATACCGGCATTGGCGAGAAGCACGTCGAGCCTGCCCCAGCGCTCGTGCAGCGCGGCGCCAAGCCGGTCGATGCCGTCATAGTCCTTGAGGTCGAGGGGAACCAGGGTGGCGCTGCCGCCTGCTGCCTGGATCTCGTCGTCGAGTTCCTCCAGCCCGCCGACCGTGCGGGCGATGGCGACGACATGCGCGCCGGCCCCGGCGAATGCCTTCGCCGCCTTGTAGCCGATACCGCGCGACGCGCCGGTGACGACGGCGATCCGGCCGTCGAGCGGCCTGTCCGCAGCGCTCATCCGCTTTCCACCATGAGGTCGAGTTCGCGCTTGTCAGTCATGCCCTGGTCGGTCAGCGCGGTCGGATATTCGCCGGTGAAGCAGGCGTCGCAATATTGCGGCCGGGCATTGTCGCGGCGCGCCTCGCCGACGGCGCGGTAGAGCCCGACGATCGACAGGAAGGCGAGGCTGTCGACGTTGATGAAGTCCGTCATCTCGTCGACGCTCATGCGCGAGGCGAGCAGCTTCGACTTCTCCGGCGTGTCGACGCCGTAGAAGCAGGGATTGGTGGTCGGCGGGCTGGCGATCCGCATATGCACCTCGGCCGCGCCCGCGTCGCGCACCATCTGCACGATCTTGATCGATGTGGTGCCGCGCACGATGGAATCGTCGACCAGCACCACCCGCTTGCCCTTCAGGATGCCGGTGTTGGCGTTGTGCTTCAGCTTGACGCCCATGTGGCGGATGGCGTCGGTCGGCTCGATGAAGGTGCGGCCGACATAATGGTTGCGGATGATGCCGAGATCGAAGGGGATGCCGCTCGCCTCGGCATAGCCGATGGCCGCCGGCGTGCCGGAATCGGGCACCGGCACGATCAGGTCGGCCGGGACCGGCTTCTCCTCGGCCAGCTCGCGCCCGATGCGCTTGCGCACCTCGTAGACGCTGTGCTCGCCGATATTGGAATCGGGCCGGGCGAAGTAGACGTGCTCGAAGATGCAGAACCGCGAACGCTGAGGCGCGAACGGCTTCAGGCTCTCGATGCCGTCCTCGGTGATCACCAGCATTTCGCCGGCCTCCACGTCGCGGACGAACTTCGCGCCGATGATGTCGAGCGCGCAGGTCTCCGACGCCAGCACCGGCGCGCCGTCCATCTCGCCGAGCACCAGCGGGCGCACGCCGAGCGGGTCGCGGCAGCCGACCAGCTTTTTCTCCGACAGCGCGATCAGCGAATAGGCGCCTTCCACCTGGCGGAGCGCATCGATCAGCTTGTCGACCAGCCGCACCTCGCGGCTGGTGGCGATGAGATGAAGGATCGTCTCGGTGTCGGAGGTCGACTGGAAGATCGAGCCGCGCTTCTGCAGCAGCTTCTGCAGCGACAGGGCGTTGGTGATGTTGCCGTTGTGGGCGACCGCAAAGCCGCCGCCGGCGAACTCGGCGAAGAGCGGCTGCACGTTGCGCAGCACCGGCGCGCCGGTCGTCGAATAGCGGTTGTGGCCGATGGCGCGGTCGCCGGCGAGCCGCATGATGACGGACGGCTTCGTGAAATTGTCGCCGACCAGGCCGATGTGGCGTTCGTTGTGGAACTGCTTGCCGTCGTAGCTGACGATACCGGCGGCCTCCTGGCCGCGGTGCTGCAGGGCGTGCAGGCCGAGCGCCGTCAGCGCCGCTGCCTCGGCATGGCGGAATATGCCGAAGACACCGCATTCCTCATGCAGTTTATCGCCGTCGGCGGTGTCGGCGGCGAAGGGATGCGTCTGAAGTATGGTCATGGCCTATTGCTGCCCGCTGGTATCAAGCTGGCGTTCCAGTGCGTTGCGGTCCTCGGTGGCGTAGTTCGCCGCCCCGCCGTCGGTGGCGGCGCCTTCCTCGGGCGTCGCGCCGCCTTCCTCAGGCTTGAGGTCCATGATCGCCGCCTCCGGGTCTTCCGGAAGCATGTTCAGGAGTTCCGACCCCAGTTCGTCGAGGAACGGCTTCGACCGGGCCTCGGCGATGCTGGCCCACTGCTTCTCGGTCGGGATGAAATAGTTCAGGAACAGGACGCCGATCACCACCAGCAGCAGGCCGCGCCCGGCGCCGAACAGGAAGCCCAGGGTCCGGTCGAGCGGCCCGGCCTTCGAATCGAGGATGAAGTCGGAGATCTTCATGGTGACCAGGGTCACCAGGATCAGCGTGATGAAGAAGATGCCGACGACGGTAAGGCCGAGCGCCAGGTTCTTGTCCGGCACGTAGCGCTGCGTGATCGGCAGAAGGTCGTCCCACAGCGAATAGGTCGCGAGCGCCGCGACCACCCACGATGCGATCGAGAAGACCTCGCGTGTGAATCCCCGGATCATCGCAAGCAGCGCGGAAACGAGCATGATGACGATGAGGATTCCGTCGAGCAATGTCATAGGGTGTCCAATGGGCTATCCAATGGCCTCTTGCCGGAGCCTGCTATTAGAGCCGACTCAGGTCCTAACGCAACTGTTTGCTGGACCGGTTTCCAGCAGAATCTGCGGCGATCGCCGCAACCAGATCACCAAGCGCCGATATCCTGTCCAGCGCCATGGTGGCCGGCATGTCATCCGTCCCGCCGGCAGGCACGACAGCGCGCAGAAAACCCAGTTTTTCCGCTTCCCGCAGCCGTGTCGCGGTCTGCGCGACCGGCCTGACCGCGCCCGACAGGCTGACTTCGCCGAAATAGACCGTCTCGGGCGGTGTCGCAACCCCGCTTCGCGACGAGATCAGCGCGGCGGCGACGGCAAGGTCGGCGGCCGGTTCACTGAGCCGGAGGCCGCCGGCCACGTTCAGGTAGACGTCGAACTGGCCGAAGCGCACGCCGCAGCGGGCCTCCAGCACCGCCAGGATCATGGCGAGCCGGCTCGGGTCCCAGCCGACCACGGCGCGCCGCGGCGTGCCGAGGCTGGTCTCGGCGACCAGCGCCTGCACTTCGACGAGCAGCGGCCGGGTGCCCTCCATGCCGGCGAAGATCGCCGTTCCGGGGCTCGAACTGCCACGCTCGCCGATGAAAAGGTCGGACGGATTGGCGACCTCGGCGAGTCCGAGCCCGGTCATCTCGAAGACGCCGATCTCGGCGGCCGGGCCGAAGCGGTTCTTCACCGCCCTGAGCAGCCGGAACTGCAGGCCGGTATCGCCCTCGAAATAGAGCACGGCGTCGACCATGTGTTCGACGACGCGGGGTCCGGCGATCTGGCCGTCCTTGGTAACATGTCCGACCAGCACGAGCGTTGCGCCGCTCGACTTGGCGTGGCGGATCAGCGCCTGCGCGGAGGTGCGCACCTGGGTCACAGTGCCGGGCGCGCTCTCCGCGAGATCGGTCCACAGCGTCTGGATGGAATCGATAACGACGAGGTCGGTCGCGGGCCCGCCCTTCAGCGTGGTCAGGATGTCCTCGACATGGGTCTCGGAGGCGAGCAGCACGTCGGCGTCCTTCAGGCCGAGGCGGTCGGCGCGCATGCGCACCTGGTCGATCGCTTCCTCGCCGGAGACATAGACGACCCGCTTGCCCCGCCGCGCCAGGCTGGCGGCGGCCTGGATCAGCAGCGTCGACTTGCCGATGCCCGGATCGCCGCCGACCAGCAGCGCGGAGCCGGGCACGAAACCGCCGCCGGTCACCCGGTCTAGTTCGGCGATGCCCGTCAGGACGCGCTGCAGGGGCTCCGTCTCGCCGGAAAGCGCCGACAGTTCGAGCACGCGTCCCTTGCCGGTGCGCACCGCCTTCGGACCGTCGCCGGACAACTCTTCCTGCAGCGTGTTCCATGCGCCGCAGGCGTCGCAGCGGCCCTGCCAGCGTGACGTTACGCTGCCGCAACTGGTGCATGCGTACTGGATTTTCGCTTTGGCCATCGGGTTCAGGATCCGTCGCCGATATAGATACGCTCGGCGCGCCTGGAAAGACCCGTCAGGATTTCGTAGGCGATCGTTCCGGCCTGTTCCGCGACATGGTCGATGCCGATCGTCGGGCCGAACAGTTCGGCCCATCCTGCCGTTTGCAGGACCGGGTCGGGAATATCGGTCACGTCGGCGGCGATCAGGTCCATCGAGACCCGTCCGACAAGCGGCGCGGCATGCCCGCCGATGGCGACATCGGCGCCGGAGACGGTGTCGCTCGATCCGGCCGCCCGCAGATAGCCGTCGGCATAGCCGGCCGACAGGACAGCGATCCGGCAGTCGCGCTGCAACGTCTCCGTGGCGCCGTAGCCGACACTCTCGCCCTTCCTGGCATCGCGAACCTGCAGGATCCGGGCTTCCGCGGTGACAACGGGATCGCTCCGGGCGTCCGGATGGGAGGCGCCGCCGTAAAGCGCGATGCCCGGGCGGACGAGGTCGAAATGCCATGCCGCTCCATGGTGGATGCCCGCCGAGTTGGCGAGCGAGCGGCGCGCCGACGGAAAGCGGGCGGAAACGGCCGAAAACCGCTGCAGCTGGAGTGCGTTCAGCGGATGCGCCGGTTCGTCGGCACAGGCCAGGTGCGACATGACGAGATCGACACCGCAGGCGGCGAGATCGGCTTCGTCGATCGTATCGGCTTCGCCGACGGCGAGCCCGAGCCGGTTCATGCCGGTATCGACATGCAGCGCCGCGGCCTCGTCGTTGCGCCAGGCCTTCCAGGCGGAGAGTTCGCCGGGATTGCCGAGAACCGGCCACAGCCGGTGCCGGCGGTAATCGTCCGCCGCATCGGCGAAGAAGCCGTTCAATACGTATACAGCGGCATCGGGAAGGGCCTGGCGGACGGCGATGCCTTCATCGGGCACGGCGACGAAGAAGGTCCTGCAGCCGGCGGCGGCGAGTGCCCGGGTCGCGGGGACGACGCCGATGCCGTATGCATCCGCCTTGACCGCGGCCGCGCATTCCGCCGATGCGGCGACGGCGGCCAGCCGCCGCCAGTTGCCGGCCAGCTTGCCGAGATCGATGGTCAGGCGCAGGCCGGCCGCCATGGACGGTTATCCGTAACGGTCTGGCAACCGGTCTTCACGCGCCAGCGAGGAGAAACGGGTGACCTCCGCGTCGAACTGCAGGGTCACGGTACCGGTCGGACCGTGTCGCTGCTTGCCGATGATGATTTCGGCGCGGCCGGCGATCTCCTCCATCTTGATCCGCCACTGCTCGAACTCTTCCGTTCCTTCCTTCGGGATCTTGCTCTGCAGGTAATATTCCTCGCGGTAGATGAACATCACCACGTCCGCATCCTGTTCGATGGAGCCGGATTCACGCAGGTCGGACAGTTGCGGACGCTTGTCATCGCGGGATTCAACCTGGCGCGAGAGCTGTGAGAGGGCCAGAATAGGAACATTAAGTTCCTTTGCCAAGGCTTTGAGTTTAGTCGTGATTTCGGTAATTTCCTGGACCCTGTTCTCAGAGCCGCGACGCGACGAGCCCTGGACCAGCTGGATATAGTCGACGATCAGGACGTCGAGCCCGCGCTGCCGTTTCAGCCGCCGGGCCCGGGCCGCGAGCTGTGCGATCGAGATGCCGCCCGTCTGGTCGATATAGAGCGGCATGCGTTGCATTCGCTGGGCAACCTCGACGATCCGGTCGAACTGGTCCTCGTGGATCGCGCCGCGCCGGATATCCGACGACGACACGGCTGCCTGTTCGGCGATGATGCGGGTCGCCAGCTGCTCCGACGACATTTCCAGCGAATAGAAACCGACGATACCGCCGTCGACGGTCTTGATGGAGCCGTCGGCCTGCTGTTCGCCGCGCCAGGCGCTGGCGATATTGTAGGCCATGTTGGTGGCGAGCGACGTCTTGCCCATGCCGGGGCGGGCGGCAAGCACGATCAGGTCCGACGGTTGCAGGCCGCCCATCATCCGGTCGAGATCGCCGAGCCCCGTCGCCATGCCCGAAAGCTGGCCGTCGCGCTGAAAGGCGGCGCCGGCCATGTCGATGGCCGACTTGAGCGCTTCCGCGAAGCCGCCGAAGCCGCCGTCGTAGCGGCCGGTCTCGGCGAGCTCGAACAGCCGCCGCTCGGCGTCCTCGATCTGCTCGCGCGGGGGCATGTCCGCCGGCGCGTCGTAGGCGATGTTGACCATGTCCTCGCCGATGGTCACCAGCGAGCGCCGGATCGCCAGATCGTAGATCGAGCGTCCGTAGTCCTCCGCGTTGATGATCGTCGCGGCTTCGTAGGCGAGGCGGGAGAGGTATTCGGCGACCGTTATGTCGCCGACCGCCTCGTTCTCCCGCATGAAGCTCTTGATCGTACGCGGATCGGCGACCTTGCCCAGCCGGATCAGCTGGCTGCATTTCTCGAAGATCTGCCTGTGCAGCGGGTCGTAGAAATGTGCCGGCTCGAGAAAGTCCGAGACGCGATAATAGGCATCGTTGTTGATCAGGATCGCCCCGAGCAGCGCCTGCTCCACCTCGATATTGTGCGGGCTTTGCCGATGCAGTTCCGTTGCCGGTTCTGCGAGCTTTTCAGCAAATGTCATTTCATGTCCTTCGGGGCTTGGGACATTGTGCTTAACGGCCTTCCCGCAGGTGTTCCAGAAACCGGAGGTAACGAGTCCCGTTATCCCCGCTACGCAGGGGGAACAATTATTTGCAGACGCAATCCGCTTGACTGTTGCATTGCCGCAATCCCGACAAAGGGATGCCGGACCGCGGAGGCGATCCGAATCAGCGGCAGTGCAATTAATAAAAGTAACGGATCAGCCCTGCGCGGCAAAGCGCGAGCGGACGGGAAACGTCCGGCGGCAGCACGACAAAAGAAAAGGGCGCCCGAAGGCGCCCCTGGCAACTGAACGAATGCGCCGGTCAGGACCGGGCTTCGTCGTCTTCCGAAGGTTCCGCGTCGTCCGTCTCGGAAGCTTCCTCGGCAGCCTCTTTGCCGGAGTCCTCCGCCAGCGCGGCCTCGGCTTCATCGGGGTTCTCGAAGACGGCCTCCAGGTCCGGCGCGGCCTCTTCCTCGGCTTCCTCGGCGAAGACGTCGCGCTGGGTCATGTCCTCGCCGCGCGCCTGCCGCTCGGCCTCGTCGCCGGAGCGGGCGACGTTGAGCGTCACCGGCACCTCGACCTCCGGATGGAGCGAGATCGGAATCTCGAACAGGCCGATGGTCTTGATCGGTCGGTCGAGCCGCACCTGGCGGCGCAGCACCGTGAAACCGCCATCCGTAAGCGTGTCGGCGATATCGCGGGTCGACACGGAGCCGTAAAGCTGGCCGGTTTCGCCGGCCGAGCGGATGATCACGAAGCTTTTGCCCGAAAGCTTCCCGGCTACCGCCTCGGCTTCCTTGCGGGCTTCCAGGTTGCGCGCCTCAAGCTGCGCCCGATCGGTCTCGAAGCGCTTCTTGTTGGCGTCGGTTGCCCGGAGCGCCTTGCCGCCCGGCAGCAGGTAATTGCGTGCATATCCGTCCTTGACGCGCACCGTGTCGCCCATCTGGCCGAGCTTGGCGATACGCTCCAACAGGATGATTTCCATTGTCTGTCTCCTTGCTGTCCCGCTTGTCTCAAGCGGTTAGGGGCATCGCGGCGGATGACCCAGCTTCACTCAAACCCGGTCTACTTGATGACGTACGGCAACAGGCCGAGAAACCGGGCGCGCTTGATGGCGTTGGACAGTTCGCGCTGCTTCTTCGCCGAAACCGCGGTGATCCGCGACGGAACGATCTTGCCGCGCTCCGAAATGTAGCGCTCCAGCAGCTTGACGTCCTTGTAGTCGATCTTCGGCGCGCCTTCGCCGGAGAAGGGGCAGGTCTTGCGGCGGCGGTGGAAGGGCCGGCGCGTCGGCAATTGTGCGATATCAACCATGGTCTATTCTCCGTCGTCCGAGCGCTCGCGTTCGCGGCGCCGGCGCTCGTCGCGCTCTTTCTTCTGCATCTGCACCGACGGCTCGTCCTCGAGTTCCTCGACCCTGACCGTCATGAAGCGGATGACATCTTCGTTGAGGCCCATCTGCCGCTCCATCTCGGCGACCGCCTCGTGCGGCGCGTCGAGGTTCATCAGGGAATAATGGGCCTTGCGGTTCTTGTTGATGCGGAAGGGGAGGTTCTTCAATCCCCAGTACTCGACCTTGCCGACCGATCCGCCGCCGGCCTCGATCACGCCCTTGAACTGCTCGACGAGTTCATCGACGCGCTGGCCGGACACGTCCTGGCGCGCCAGGAACACATGCTCGTAAAATGACATATTGTGCCTTTCTCACTGTCCTCGACCGGTCTGGCGCGGAGCCTCGCCGAAGCCTCGATGCGGGATTCCCGCGGAAAGGCCGGACGGTCTTCGAGAGCGGAGACACGGGAAAACGGGCCCATTCAGACCCTGTCCGCCGGTCGATCCGGCGCACTTTCCGTTCAGCCTCCGGCCTGAGCCGGTCGCAGAGGCGCGCTTATACGCGATTTTCCCCCGATTGCAAGGCTTCGGCGCCCGATTTTCGGCGTCTCCCGCGGGCGTCCGGGCTGCCTGTTATCCACTTGACAGAACGGCCCGGCACATGATTGCTCGCCAACCTTCTGATAAAGTGGGGCGGTCATGAGCAATGCATTCATTTTTCCGGGGCAGGGCAGCCAGTCCGTCGGCATGGGGCAGGATATCGCCGAGGCGTTTCCCGAGGCCCGGGCGGTCTTCGACGAGGTCGACGACGCCCTCGACGAGAAGCTGTCGGAGTTGATCTGGAACGGGTCGGAATCCGACATCAACCTGACCCGCAATACCCAGCCGGCCCTGATGGCCGTCAGCCTGGCGATCCTGCGCGCCATGGAAGCGCGCGGCGTCAGCGTCGGGACGCATGCCGCCTACGTGGCCGGCCACTCGCTTGGCGAATATTCCGCGCTCGCCGCCGCCGGCAGCATCGGCATCGGCGAGACGGCGCGGCTGCTGCGCATCCGCGGCGAGGCGATGCAGCAGGCGGTTCCAGTCGGCGAGGGCGCCATGGCGGCAATCCTCGGCCTTGAGCTGGACGAGGTGTCCGAAGTGGCCAAGAAAGCCGCCCAGGGCGAGGTCTGCCAGGCGGCGAACGACAATGCGCCGGGCCAGGTCGTCGTCTCCGGAGCCAGGTCGGCCGTCGAGCGGGCGGTCGATATCGCCAAGGCTCGCGGCGCCAGGCGGGCGATCCTGCTTCCCGTCAGCGCACCGTTTCATTGCGCCCTGATGGCGCCGGCGGCGGAACTGATGGCCGACGCGCTCGCCAACACGGAAATCGCGAAGCCGGCGGTGCCGCTGGTCGCCAACGTGCTGGCCGAGGCGATCGACGATCCCGCGCGCATCCGCAAGCACCTGGTCGAACAGGTCACCGGATCGGTGCGCTGGCGCGAATCCGTGACCTGGATGGCGGCCAACGGGGTCGACCGGTTCGTCGAGATCGGCGCAGGCAAGGTGTTGACGGGGCTGACCCGCCGCATCGTGTCGGAGGCGACGGGCATCTCCGTCGCCAAGGCGGAGGACATCGATGCTGCCGTGGCAGAGATCGTCGGATAAGCGCGGCCGGACGGCCGGGCGTAATTGAAGGGGAATCATGATGTTCAGTCTTGAAGGCCGGCGGGCCCTGGTCACCGGCGCCAGTGGCGGAATCGGTGGTGCGATCGCAACGGCCCTGCATGCCTGCGGCGCCGAAGTCGGGCTTTCCGGCACGCGCACGGAAGCGCTCGAGGCGCTCGCCGCAACGCTCGGCGGGCGCACCCATATCCTGCCGGCGGATCTCGGCGACCGGGAAGCCGTCGACGGGCTGGTCGGTCGCGCCGAGGAGGCTATGGGCGGCCTCGACATCCTGGTCAACAATGCCGGCCTGACGCGCGACGGGCTGGCCATGCGGATGAAGGACGAGGACTGGGCGATCGTCCTGCAGGTCAATCTCGAAGCGGCGTTCCGCCTGTCGCGTGCCGCCCTGCGCGGCATGATGAAGCAGCGCTTCGGACGCATCATCGGCATCACCTCGGTGGTCGGCGTGACGGGCAATGCCGGCCAGGTGAACTATGCCGCGTCGAAGGCGGGGCTCATCGGCATGTCGAAGGCGCTGGCCCAGGAGGTCGCGGCGCGCGGCATCACCGCCAACTGCGTCGCCCCCGGCTTCATCCAGAGCGCGATGACCGATGCATTGAACGAAAAGCAGCGCGACGCGATCATGGGAACGATTCCCGCAGGACGCCTCGGAACCGGCGAAGAAGTGGCCTCCGCGGTCGTCTATCTGGCCAGCAACGAGGCCGCCTACGTGACCGGCCAGACCCTTCACGTCAACGGCGGCATGGCTATGATCTGATTGCCGTGATTATCGAAAGGACGGCGGAATTCGTGCGCTGGTCAACACTGAAGAAACGTGATAACGCACCGGCCAACTGACGGATATCCGGGGCGCTCGAGCGAGTCTGAGGCTGCTTTCTCCGCCAGATGCATCAACTAACTGCCCGGTTCGGGCGATATTCGAGGAAGATGAAATGAGTGATAATATCGAAGGTCGCGTCAAGAAGATCGTTGCCGAACATCTTGATGTCGACGAGGCGAAGGTGAACACCGACGCCAGCTTCATCGACGACCTCGGAGCCGACAGTCTCGACACGGTCGAACTGGTGATGGCTTTCGAGGAGGAATTCGGCGTCGAGATCCCCGACGACGCGGCCGAAACCATCCTGACGGTCGGCGACGCCGTCCGTTTCCTCGAGAAGAACGCGGCCTGAGCCGTTTTGCTGACGCGCTGGCGCATTCCGTTGCGCCAGGCGCCGTGAAGACGCAGTGGTGGACCAGGCGCTTGCAATGAGACGCGTTGTCGTAACTGGGCTGGGCATCGTATCGCCGCTGGGAAGCGGCGTGGAGACCGTCTGGAAGAGGCTGATCGCCGGAGCGAACGGCGCCGCCCGGGTGACGGATTTCGAGGTGTCCGACATACCGTGCCAGATCGCCTGCCAGATCCCGCGTGGAGACGGCAGCGACGGCACGTTCAATGCCGACGAATCCATGCCGCCGAAGGAGCAGCGCAAGGTCGACGATTTCATCGTCTACGCCATGGCTGCAGCCGACGAGGCGCTGGCGGATTCCGGATGGCATCCTGAAGACTACGAGGACCAGATCCGCACCGGCGTGCTGATCGGGTCGGGTATCGGCGGCATTTCAGGAATTGTCGATGCCGGTATCGTGCTGCACGAGAAGGGGCCGCGCCGGATCTCGCCGTTCTTCATTCCGGGCCGGCTGATCAACCTGGCGTCGGGCTACGTGTCCATCAAGCACCAGCTCAAGGGGCCGAACCACTCCGTTGTCACCGCCTGTTCGACCGGCGCCCACGCCATCGGCGACGCTTCGCGGCTGATCGCGCTGGGCGACGCCGACGTGATGGTGGCCGGCGGCGCCGAATCGCCGATCAGCCGGATTTCGCTCGCAGGCTTCGCCGCCTGCCGGGCGCTTTCGACCGGGTTCAACGACGATCCGAAAAGGGCCTCTCGGCCTTACGATAAAGCGCGCGACGGCTTCGTCATGGGCGAGGGCTCCGGTGTGGTCGTCCTCGAGGAACTGGAACATGCACGGGCGCGCGGCGCGAAGCTCTACGCCGAGGTCGTGGGTTACGGCCTTTCAGGCGACGCCTACCACATCACCGCGCCGTCGGAAGACGGCGATGGCGCCTATCGCTGCATGTCAGCGGCGCTCGCCCGGGCCGGCTTCGACCCGACCGAGATCGACTATGTCAACGCGCACGGCACCTCGACGCCGCTCGGCGACGAGATCGAACTGCGCGCCGTGGAGAGGCTGATGGACGGCAAGACGTCGGGCCTGACCATGTCGTCGACGAAATCGGCCGTCGGTCACCTGCTGGGCGCGGCCGGCGCCGTGGAGGCGATCTTCTCGGTGCTCGCGATCCGCGACAACGTGGCGCCGCCGACGCTCAATCTCGACGACCCGTCGGTGGAGACGGATATCGATCTCGTGCCCCACAAGGCGAAAGAGAAGACGATCGACCGCGCTTTGTCCAATTCCTTCGGCTTTGGCGGAACCAACGCGTCTCTGGTTTTCCAACGCGTCTGAACCGGGCTATATTCCCGGAACGGTCCGGGATTCGTGATTTTGCCTTAATTCGCACTAGGTTGGCGATATCGGTGGGCGGCTGGGAATGATTGCCGAATGAGCGACGACAATCCTTCAGACCCGCAAGGGCATACCCCGGACGAATTCGGGAAACATCCGGACCAGGCCGCGGTCGAGGCCGAGCGCAGGCGGCGCCCGGTCAATCCGAAGAGTCCGCGCCAGGCGATCCAGCCGGAGACGGCCGCGCCGCCGCCGCAACGCCGGTCGCGCGCCGCCAAGCATCCGCTCGTCGTCGTCCTGAATTTCTTCATGATGCTCGGCGTGCTCGGCATATTGCTGGCGGGCGCCGTGCTCTATTTCGGCAAGCTGCAGTTCAACGCGAAGGGCCCGCTGACCGAACCGAGTTCGGTGCTGATCGCACAGGGCTCGAGCCTGGAAGGGATCGCGGCCCAGCTCGAGCGACGCAACATCATCGACAGCCGGCTGTTTTTCTCCACCGGCGTGCGACTCTACAAGCAGGAAGACAAGCTGAAGGCCGGCGAATATCTGTTCGAGCCGGGCGTCAGCATGCACGAGGTCATGACGGCGCTGGTCTCCGGCCGCTCGATCCTCCACTCGGTGACCATCCCCGAAGGCCTGACCAGCCTGCAGATCGTCTCCCGGCTGCGCGAGAACGACGTCCTGACCGGTGAGATCGACACGGTGCCGGACGAGGGGACGCTTCTTCCGGAGACCTACAAGTTCACCCGCGGCATGAGCCGCCAGCAGATCCTCGACCAGATGCGCAAGGCCCATGCCCGCGCGATCAACGAGATCTGGAGTCGCCGGGTCGCCGACCTGCCGATCGCGACGCCGGAGGAACTGGTGACGCTGGCTTCGATCGTGGAGAAGGAAACCGGCAAGGCCGACGAGCGGCCGCGTGTCGCCAGCGTCTTCATCAACCGGCTGCGGCAGAAGATTCGCCTGCAATCCGACCCGACGATCATCTACGGCATCTTTGGCGGCGAGGGTAAGCCGTCCGATCGGCCGATCTACCGCTCCGACCTGGACAAGCCGACCCCGTACAACACCTACCAGATCGACGGCCTGCCGCCCGGGCCGATCGCCAATCCCGGCCGCGCCGCCATGGAAGCCGTCGCCAATCCGTCGAGGACGAACGATCTCTACTTCGTCGCCGACGGGACCGGAGGGCACGTCTTCGCCGAGACGCTCGATGAGCACAATCGCAACGTTTCCCGCTGGCGGCAGATCGAGAAGGCGCGCCGCGAGGCGGCGGAGGCGGCTGCGAAGCAGGCAGCCGAGGAGGCTGCGAAGGAGGCGGCTGGGAACGGCAGCCAGGATGCGCCGTCCGAGGGCGGGGCGCAGTAGGGTCGCCGCGCGGCTCGGCTCTTGTTGCGGCCTGCCGCTGCCGGTACCTTTGAGCCGGAGAATCGCTGCCTAGCATCGGAAATCCCATGACACTGTCGAGCATGACAGGTTTTGCCCGCCGGGAGTTCGAGGTCGGACAGGATCGGTTCGCCTGGGAGATCAAGTCGGTCAACGCGCGCAATCTGGAACTGCGGCTGCGGCTGCCCAACGGCATGGACTTCCTGGAGCCGGAGATCCGCAAGGCCGTGCGCGACCACCTAGCCCGCGGCAGCGTCTTCCTCAACCTGAACCAGGAGAAGTCGGCGGGCCAGGCAGTCGTCAGGGTCAACGCCGAGGCGCTGGCGGCGATTGTCGAAGCGGCCCGGCGGCTTGTCGAGACCGAGACGTTCGTGCGCCCGCCCGAGGCGGCGGCGCTGCTTTCGATCAGGGGCGTGCTGGAGGACGGCACCGCCGAGCGCGACGAGGATGCACTGGAAGACCTCCGCCGGCAGGTATTGGACGCTGCCGGCGAATGCCTGTCCGCCCTGTCTGAAACCCGGGTGGAAGAGGGGCGCCGGCTCGGGGAGGCCCTCGACGCGCATCTGAAGGCCATCGAGGAGCAGGCCGGCCGCGCCGACGAACTGATGGCCGATGCGCAGGATATCCTGCGCGAGCGGATCGCCGAACAGGTTGCGGCCCTGGTCGGCGAAAGCACGCTCGACCCCGACCGGCTTCACCAGGAGGCCGTGCTGCTTGCCAGCAAGCAGGATATCCGCGAGGAGATCGACCGCCTGAAAGCCCATTGCGCGGCCTCGCGGGAACTGCTCGACGGCGGAGGCCCGGTGGGCCGGCGTCTGGATTTCCTTGCACAGGAATTTAACCGCGAAGCGAATACACTGTGCTCGAAGGCATTCGACAGGCGGATTACGGCGATAGGGCTGGAAATGAAGGCGACGATCGAACAGTTCCGCGAGCAGGTGCAGAACCTGGAATGAAGGATACGTTGGTCAGGCTGGCCCGCAGGGGCCTGATGTTCGTACTGTCCTCGCCTTCGGGCGCGGGCAAATCGACGATCGCCCGCCAGCTGCTGGCCGAGGATGACGACATCGAACTGTCGATATCGGTGACGACGCGCAAGAGGCGGCAGAGCGAGCTCGACGGCGTGCACTACCATTTCATCGACGAGGCCCGGTTCCAGCGGATGGCGGAGCGCGGCGAACTGCTGGAATGGGCGGAAGTCCACGGTAACTATTACGGAACGCCGCGCGATCCGGTCGAGAAGGCGCTCTCGCAGGGCCAGGACATCCTGTTCGACATCGACTGGCAGGGCACGCGCCAGATCGCCGAGAAGATGCCGGAGGATCTCGTCCGCGTGTTCATCCTGCCGCCGTCCATGGTGGAACTGGAATCGCGGCTGAAGCGCCGGGCGGAAGACGACGCCGAGACGATCCGGAAACGCCTGCAGGGCGCGCGCGAAGAGATCGAGAAATGGTCCGATTACGATTATGTCATCGTCAACGAGGACCTTGCCGACGCCTATGCCAGCGTCAGCGCCATCCTTTCAGCCGAGCGGTTGCGCCGCGAACGGGTGATCGGCCTGCGACCCTTCGTGAGCAACCTTCTAGAGGACGCTCAATCGGCGTCGAGCGCTTCGGAAAACAGCGAGACGTAATCGGCCCGTTCCATCGGCCGCGGATTGGTCTGCGACGCCATGTCCGTGACGGCAGCGTCGGCCAGGCCGTCGATCATGCCAGTCGTGACGCCCATTGCGGCAAGGCTTTCCGGCAGGCCGATACGCCGGTTCAGGTCCGCGATGAAGTCGGCGATTTCGTCGCCCGCGCCGAGCCCCATCGCCCTGGCGATCCTCCGCATTTTGTCACCGGCGGCATCCGCGTTGTAGCGCAGCACCAGCGGCAGCAGGACGGCGTTCAGCGTGCCGTGATGAAGGTGCAGGCCGGGCAGGGCACCGCAGGCATGGCTCATGGCGTGGGCGGCGCCAAGACCCTTGATGAAGGCGTAGGCGCCCTCGGTCGACGCCATCATCATCTGCCATCGCGCGTCGCGGTCGCTTCCGTCATGCACTGCGCGTTCCAGCGCGCCGCCGGCGATCGCGCGCTCCAGGCCGTCGAGGCCGATC
>DATHRP010000361.1:0-3438 GCA_035465195.1 Afifellaceae bacterium
GTCAACGTCACCTACAAGATCCTCTACAACGACGCCGTGGCGATGACCGGCGGCCAGCCGAACGACGGCGAGCTTTCCGTCGACATCATCGCGCGCCAGGTCGCGGCGGAGGGCGCCAGGCGCATCGCCATCGTCTCCGACGAGCCGGACAAATATCCATCCGGCATCAAGTGGCCGGAAATCGCCACCTTCCATCACCGCTCCGAGCTCGACGAGGTGCAGCGTGAACTGCGCACCGTGAAGGGCCTGTCGGTGATGATCTACGACCAGACCTGCGCGGCCGAGAAGCGGCGCCGGCGCAAGCGCGGCACGTTCCCCGACCCGGACAGGCGGGTGATGATCAACAGCCTCGTCTGCGAGGGCTGCGGCGATTGCGGCGTCAAGTCCAACTGCGTGTCGATCCAGCCGCTTGAGACCGAGTTCGGCCGCAAGCGCACCATCGACCAGTCGAGCTGCAACAAGGACTATTCCTGCCTGGAGGGCTTCTGCCCGTCCTTCGTCACGGTGCACGGCGGCGTGCTGAAGAAGAAGGCGCCGGTCGCGGTGGCGGCGCCGGGCGGCTTGCCCGAACCGGAGATCGCTGAACTGGACGAACTCAAGAGCATCCTGATCACCGGTGTCGGTGGCACGGGCGTCGTCACCGTCGGTGCGGTGCTCGGCATGGCTGCGCACCTGGAGGGCAGGGGCGTCGGCATCCTCGACATGGCGGGGCTCGCCCAGAAGGGCGGGGCGGTGACCACACACATGAAGATCGCGCCGCGACCGGACGACATCCATTCGATCCGCGTGGCGGCCGAATCCGCCGACACGGTGCTCGCCTGCGACGTCGTGGTGGCCGGTTCGCAGAAGGTGCTGGCGGCGGTGAAGCCCGGCGAAAGCCGCGTCTTCGTCAACGTGCACGAAAGCTATCCCGGCGATTTCACCCGCGACGCCGATTTCAGCCTGCCGACGCGGCGGCTGCACAAGGCGATCGCCGATCGCGCCGGCAGCGACGCCAAGGGCGAGGCGCTGGCGCATCTGATCGAGGCGCAGAACCTCGCCACGGCCCTGATGGGCGATTCCATCGCAACCAACATGTTCATGGTCGGCTACGCCTGGCAGCAAGGCGGCATCCCGCTTTCCGGCGAGGCGATCCGCGAGGCGATCCGGCTGAACGGCGTCGCAGTCGATTTCAACCTCGCCGCTTTCGAATGGGGCCGCCGCGCGGCGCACGACCTGGCAAGCGTGGAGAAGGCCGCCGGCGTATCGGGCCATGAAGAGCCGGCCGCGGAAACGCTGGAGACGATCGTCGCGCGCCGCGCCGATTTTCTGACCGCCTACCAGAACGCCGCCTACGGCGAGCGCTACCGCCGCGCGGTGGAGCGCGTCGCCGACATCGAAGCGCGCAATACGTCCGGCAAGCAGGGGCTCGCCGAACAGGTCGCGCGCAACCTGTTCAAGCTGATGGCGATCAAGGACGAATACGAGGTCGCCCGGCTCTTCACCGACGGTTCGTTCCGCCGGCAGATGGAAGAGACGTTCCAGGACTGGCGGAAGCTCGAGTTCCATCTTGCGCCGCCGCTGCTGGCGCAACGCGACCCGCGCAGCGGTCATCTCAAGAAGCAGACCTTCGGGCCGTGGATGATGCGGGCGTTCCGGGTGCTTGCCGCGCTGCGCGGCCTGCGCGGCACCTGGCTCGATCCGTTCGCGCGCACCGAAGAGCGCAAGTGGGAACGCCAGCTTCTCGCCGAGTACGAGGATATTCTCGACACCATCTGCGGCCGGCTGGATAGCGCCAACCACGAGACCGCCGTGCTCCTCGCCGGCTATCCGGAGAAAATCCGCGGCTACGGCCACGTCAGGCAGCGCGAGGCGAAGAAGGCGCTGGTGGAGCGCGACACGCTGCTTGCCGCCTTCACCTCCGGCGGCGCCGCGCCGCTTGCGGAAGCGGCGGAATAGGGGCGCTGGCCAATCCCGAACAGTGACTGTCGGTTTGATCGGTGGCTTGAATTAGGAGAGCCTGGCACCTGCGGACGCAAGGAAAGTCGGAAGTCGACCCGGATCGGAAGTTCCCCTATCGCGCAACCTCTCAGCGAACGCCAATTCCGGTGGCCGTCGAAAAAAGTTTATTTGGTAGAATGGCATAGCTGAAGCATACTGCGGTAACGCTTCATCTGGGGAAGTCAAGTCATGATCAGCCGCCTCGTCCTCATTGCTATAATCGGAATCGGATCGGCACTCGTGCTTGGATACGGCCCAAGGATCGCGGCGACTGAAACCGGAATTCGTGCGATCGGAGATATGAAGGCTGCGGGGGACGCAGGCCCACTAGACGGAATGGAATTCGTTGGGAAACTCGGCCCAGAGGGCAGACCAAAGGACGTGGAGGACAGGTTTGTTTTCAGCGATGGCAAATTCGTATCCATGGAATGCAAATTGCGCTGCGATTATCCAGCCCGGCCCTACTTCATCAGCGAGACGGAAAACGGCACGGAGTTCGTCAGCAATACCAAATGTCCGTACAAGGATGCCGAAATCATCTGGCATGGCACAGTCAACGATGGACGGGTTTCCGGAACGGCGACCTGGACGATCAGGCGATGGTACTGGACAGTGACAAACACGTTCGAATTTGAAGGCGAACTCAACAAGAAGCCTGAACATATAGCCAGCGGAATTTGATCCGCTTGTCAATTCGACGCTGGAAAGCGGCGCTCAAGGTCCTTGTGGTCGCCGCATTGTTATACGGAGCCAATCAGCTTTCACATTCCATTGCCGAGGCGTTGCAGTTCGATCTCCGGCCCAGCAACGAGGATGTCGTCCATCGTGTCATAACGATATCAGCGTTCTTCTATACCTGCCTGCTGGCGGTCCCATTCGTGCCGGGCGCGGAGATCGGCATTGCACTGCTTGTAACGCTTGGACCTCCGATCGCATTTCTTGTCTATCTGTGTACCGTTTTCGGCCTCGTTTGCAGCTTTGTGATCGGGCGGTACGTGCCGCTGAAATCACTGAGGGCAATCGCTGATGCCGTGAAGCTTTCGCGCCTTGCGCTCCTTCTGGAGCAAATAGAACCGCTGAGTCGGGAAGAGCGCACCGAGTACCTGACCGGGCGAGACAACCGGGCGCTGTCCAGATTTCTTCAGTACCGATATCTGACCCTTGCACTACTTTTCAACCTGCCGGGCAATTTCCTGATCGGAGGCGGCGGTGGAATTGGCATGATCGCCGGCATGAGCGGTCTGTTCTCGTTGTATGGCTACCTCATCACGGTGATGATTGCGGTGAGTCCGGTTCCGCTTCTTGTGTCGATTTTCGGGACCGGCTTTCTAATGTAATTCAACGGGTTGGCAGTACTATCAGGACCTGAGTGGCCTGCGGCCACCGTCGCATGATCTTATCAATCCCCATTGAAGATCGAACTGCCTTCCGCCGCCATGTTCTTCTCAATCGCCTTGA
>DATHRP010000362.1:0-1505 GCA_035465195.1 Afifellaceae bacterium
GGTACGAGCCGAAGAAGCATGCCGCGGCGAAGGACCAGCCACCACCGACTCCGATCAAGGACGGGATGACACGATGAAGATCCACGAGTACCAGGGCAAGGAGCTGTTCCGGCGTTACGGTGTGCCGGTGCCGCGCGGCGTAGCCGCGTTCACCGTCGAAGAGGCCGTGAAGGCCGCGGAATCGCTCGGCGGGCCGGTGTGGGTGGTCAAGGCCCAGATCCATGCCGGCGGTCGCGGCAAGGGCGGCGGCGTCAAGCTCGCGCGTTCGCTCGACGAAGTGCGGCAGCGCGCCTCCGAGATCCTCGGCATGCAGCTCGTGACGCACCAGACCGGCCCGGCGGGCCAGAAGGTGCGGCGGCTGCTGGTGGAGGAAGGCGCCGACATCAAGAAGGAACTGTACGTCGGCATGGTCGTGGACCGCGCGACGCAGCGCGTGACGCTGATGGCCAGCTCCGAAGGCGGCATGGACATCGAGGAAGTCGCGGCGCACACGCCGGAGAAGATCCACAAGGTGCACGTCGATCCGTCGGTCGGTCTGACCGACGCCGAAGCCGACGACGTCGCCGTCAAGATCGGCATCCCGGCCGCCAGCGTGCCCGCGTCGCGTGCCGTGCTGCAAGGGCTATACAAGGCGTTCTGGGAGACGGACGCCTCGCTGGCCGAGATCAACCCGCTGATCCTGACCGGCGACGGCCGCGTGATCGCGCTCGACTCCAAGATGAACTTCGACTCGAACGCGCTGTACCGCCATCCGGACATCGTCGAGATGCGCGACCTCGACGAAGAGGACCCGGCCGAGGTCGAGGCGTCGAAGTTCGATCTCACCTACATCCAGCTCGACGGCAACATCGGCTGCCTCGTCAACGGCGCCGGCCTCGCAATGGCGACAATGGACACGATCAAGCTGTTCGGCGGCGAGCCGGCCAACTTCCTCGACGTCGGCGGCGGCGCAACGACCGAGAAGGTGACCGAAGCCTTCAAGCTGATGCTGCGCAACCCGAAGCTGCGGGCGATCCTCGTCAACATCTTCGGCGGCATCATGCGGTGCGACGTGATCGCCGAAGGCGTGGTCGCGGCTTCGCGCGCGGTGCACCTGCAGGTGCCGCTCGTGGTGCGCATGAAGGGCACCAACGAGCAACTCGGCAAGAAGATCCTCGCCGACTCCGGACTGCCGATCATCTCGGCGGACACCATGGCGGAAGCCGCCCAGAAGGTCATCGCCGCCGCGAACGGCGCCAAGTAAAGCAGGGACGGGGACAGACATGAGCATCCTGATCAACAAGAACAGCCGCGTCATCACGCAGGGCATCACGGGCAAGACCGGCCAGTTCCACACGCGGGCTTGCCGCGACTACGCAAACGGCAAGGCCTGCTTCGTCGCCGGCGTCAACCCGAAGAAGGCCGGCGAGGACTTCGAAGGCGTGCCGATCTACGCCAGCGTCAGCGAAGCGAAGGCCGCTACCGGCGCTACCGTATCGGTCATCTACGTGCCGCCGGCGGGCGCC
>DATHRP010000363.1:0-2792 GCA_035465195.1 Afifellaceae bacterium
CACTTGACCGCGACCGCTGCCGCGGCAACTCTGCAGCCGGATCGCAGCGCCTGGCGGGCTGCAATTCTATCGAAGCCCTATATTTCCACAAAATGCGGAACTGCCGTTGATTTTTTTTCATTCATTTCGCAGTGACGCCGCTTCACGTAACAAACAGAAAAAAATATGTCAATATGACTGACATAAATTTGACAGAACCCGGATCGCCCGCGGGCAACGACCGAAACGGCGCAAAAGACAACGCAGATCTCATAGAATTGCTGTTTTTCGCCTATCGGGACTTCATTTCCGATCCGGACGCCATACTCGCCGAATACGGGTTCGGACGGGCTCACCACCGGGTGCTGCACTTCGTCAACCGAAATCCCGGGCTGACGGTCGCCGATCTGCTCGGCATCCTCAAGATCACCAAGCAGAGCCTTGCGCGGGTTCTGAAACAGCTTGTCGATTCCGGATTTATCGAGCAGAAGCCTGGACCGAATGACAGACGCCAGCGCCTGCTCTATACAACTGAGGACGGTCGCATGCTGGCGGAACGGCTGATCAAGCCACAGTCTCGCCGCATCGATAACGCATTGCATGGGCTGGGTTCGGCAGAGCGGGAAATCGTCTCGCGTTTCCTGTTCGAGATGATCGACCGTGCCGAGCAGGCCAAGGTATCCCGGCTGACGGGAAAGGAGCAAAAGGATTGAGCGAAGCCGAAGTGCTGGACAGCCCGACGACGCTGTCCGACGATGCCGCCCACCTTCTGGTCGTTGATGACGACAACCGCATCCGCGAGCTGTTGACGCGCTTCCTCGGGTCCAACGGATTCCGGGTGACATCGGCGCCGTCGGCGGCCGAAGCGCGCCGTCAGATGGAAGGCATCATGTTCGACCTGCTGATCGTCGATATCATGATGCCAGGCGAATCGGGCCTCGAGCTGACGCAGAGCCTGCGCGAGAATTCCGACGTGCCGATCCTGATGCTGACGGCCCGAGCCGATTCGGACCAGCGCATCGAGGGCCTGGAAGTCGGGGCCGACGACTATCTCTCCAAGCCGTTTGAACCGCGCGAGTTGCTGCTGCGCATAAACAACATCCTGCGCCGTGGCGGCCTGCCGCCGATCCCGGAGATCGAATTCGTCCGCTTCGGCCCGTTCACCTTCCACATCCAGCGCGGCGAACTGCGCAACGGCAGCGAAATCGTCCGGATCACCGACCGGGAGCGGGAAATGCTGCGGATCTTCGGTGGCCGCCCCAACGAAACGGTGCAGCGCCACGAACTCCTCAGCGCCTCCGGCGCCAACGGCGAACGCACCGTCGATGTGCAGATCAACCGGCTGCGCCGCAAGATCGAGGTCGACCCGGCCAATCCGGTGCACCTGCATACGGTCCGCGGCATCGGTTACCGCCTGCTGGTCGACTAGGCACTGTTTGCTTGATATTGAAGGCCTTTGGCGAAGCAGATCCTCGGGATTTCCGGGCATCGGCGCAGCGAGCCTGCCAGACCCGCAAGGCGATTGCCCGGCCGGGATCTGCCGCCCATTTCGTGCAGTCCGCGAGACCGGCTAAGCATGGCACTGATTGACGACTTCGGCGACCGCCTGCGCCGCGGCACCGCACCGCTCCGCAATTTCGGTGAAGCCCTGTTCCGGCGATTGCCGAAAGGACTTTATGCGCGCTCGATCCTGATCGTCGTCACGCCCATCGTCCTGCTGCAGTCGGTGATCGCCTATGTCTTCATCGAACGCCAGTGGGAATCGGTGACCCGGCGCCTGTCGAACGCCGTGGCCCGCGACGTCGCCGCGATCATCGAGGTGATCGAGACCTACCCACAGGACCAGCGCCATTCGGAGATCAGCCGGATATCCGCCGAGACACTCGGCCTGACGGTCTCTGTCCTGCCCGACGGACCGCTTCCGGCCGCATCGCCCAAGCCGTTCTTCTCCCTGCTCGACCGGACACTGTCGGAGCAGATTTCCAATCATGTCGGCCGGCCGTTCTGGGTCGACACGGTTGGCAATTCCGACTTGGTGGAAATCCGCGTCAAGCTCGATGATTCCGTCCTGCGCGTCTTCGCCAAGCGCAGCCGCGCCTATGCCTCCAACGCCCATATCTTCCTCGTCTGGATGGTGGGCACGTCACTTGTCCTGATCGCCATCGCCCTCCTCTTCCTGCGCAACCAGATCCGGCCAATCCTCAACCTCGCCAACGCCGCCGAGCGCTTCGGCATGGGCCGGCCGGTGGAGGATTTCCGACCACGCGGCGCCCGCGAGGTCCGGCGCGCCAGCCAGGCCTTCATCGACATGCGCGAGCGGATCGAGCGCCAGATCGAGCAGCGTACGGCGATGCTGTCCGGCGTCAGCCATGATCTCAGGACCATCCTGACCCGCTTCAAGCTCGAGCTGGCGATGATGGGCAACGACAAGACGATCGCCAACCTGCGGTCCGACGTCGACGCGATGACCCACATGCTGGAGGAGTACCTTGCTTTCGCCCGGGGCGATGCCGGCGAGCATACCGAGCGCATCGATCTCCATGCCCTGCTTCGCCAGACCGCACAGGACCAGGCCCATCTCGGCGCCAAAATCAAGGTTTCCTATGAAGGCGATCCGCAGATCCTCGTCCGCCCTCTGGCGATCGGCCGTTGCATGGCCAACCTCGTCGGCAATGCCGCCAAGTATGCCGACCACATCAATATCCAGGCACGCCACGACGCCGGCATGCTGACAATCGTGATCGACGACGATGGACCGGGGATACCGGCCAGCGAGCGCGAAGCGGTGTTCAAGCCGTTCTACCGGCTCGACG
>DATHRP010000364.1:0-1687 GCA_035465195.1 Afifellaceae bacterium
CGCTGGATGCGCCGCCGATGTATGGTGGACACGGCACAATGTGGGGCGGGCCGCTTTCCTTGATGCAGGCGTTGGCGGCTGTTCTCGACCTTAGCAGGACATTGCAATAGACAACAGCAGCGCTGGTTGTACGAAGTCCGCTGCGATCTCGTTCCGGCATCGCCAACGCGCGGTATCGCTCAGCGCCGCAGAGCCTTCTTTGCCACCCCGCACCGGTAATTGTGGGGCCATGACGTCTGCTGGTCACAGCGGCTCCCATAGTGTCCCCTGTCTGCCATCTTCCGCCGTCGAAGCGATGCGGTCTTTCGTGTGGGTCTTTCACGGACATGCGTGCCGATCCGTGACCAAAGCGAAGCAGCACCACCCTTTCGGAAGGGCGGTGCTGTCGCGGGATGAGCCGGCGCGTGACACACCATGCGCCGGCCCGGTCAACGAACCGTGGGAAGGCCGGCGTCGACCCAGGCCTGCGTACCGCCGTCTATCCAGTTGACCCGGGCAAAGCCGAGCTTCGCGAAGGCGTCCGCGGCGCGCGATGCCATGGGCCCGGCCTGGCAGGTCGTCACCACGCGGAGCGAACGGTCTGCGAAGACAGGTGGCAGGTTGTCCGCTTCAATGTCATCGATGGAGACCAGCCGGGCTCCCGAAATCTTTCCCGTGGTGGCGGAGATCGCCTCGATCGGGCGGGGGTCGACGAACTCGACGCCGGCTCGCCCGTGCCAGGATTGCGCCTCCGCCACGCTGATCGGGGTCGTGGTCGAATTCTCGATTGCGCCGGTGTTGCTGCAGGATGTCATAGGTCTTTTCCTCGTTTCCTGTTGTTTCAGAAGCTCAGGGTGGACGCGCCGTCCAGGATCTGCGCGTGCAGCGCCGGCGATCCGACGACTTGAACGCCGTCGATGAAGTCGGCTTCCTCGTAGCCCCGTACCTTTGCGCAGGGCGGGCAGACGAGAATCCGGCCGCCGTTCGACTGGAACGTATCGATCAGTTCCTTGAGCGGCGGGTCGAAGGGGTTCATCCGCACATTGTCGGCAGCGCCTTCGCGGACGACGTCGACGGCCGCGCTGACCATGAACATCGTCACCTGCTGGCCCGAGGCGATGCCCGTATTGGCGATCGTGAAGGCGACGGTCGCCCTTTCGTCATCGAGGCCGCGAGAGACAACGATGGCGAGTTTCCTGGTCTGGTCTTCCATTTTCATTCTCCTTTGTTGGTCTGGAAGGTGTTCTCCGGACATTTCCCGGTCCGGCTCGGGATTGCTGAGCCGGGTCGTGTGACGGGAGCGGCGGCTTCGATATTTGTCCCGGCGACTGTCATGGCTTCGATCCAAAACATCCAAACTAGTTGGTATGTTTTTACAGACCGATCGGTTTGTTGTCAACAGGGATCTCTGGCATGCTGGTAAATAGCGTTAATTTATAGCGAAAAACCGCGTTCCTCGGGCATTGCGCCTTGCGAACCGACGCGTCCTCGCTTAATAATACTAACCAGTTGGTATGGAGAATATGATGGCCAAGAAAGCCGAAGCGACCCGCGAGCGCCTTCTGGCAGCCACCAAGAAGCTCGTCATGTCCAAGGGATTCGCCGGCACGTCGATCGACGATGTGCTCAACGCGACCGAACTCACCAAGGGCGCGTTCTTCTATCATTTCAAGTCGAAAGCCGATTTGGCCGATCAGCTGATGCGCTG
>DATHRP010000365.1:0-2454 GCA_035465195.1 Afifellaceae bacterium
CCGGAATAGGCGGGCGTAAGCAGCCACGGTCCGGATATCGTCTCCAGGCCCACCGCAAGCTCGCACCAGCGCTTGTCGTCGCCGATCGTGCGCGCGTCCTCCATCCCGACCAGGAAATGGGCCTTCGCCTCTTCCCACGCACCGACGCTCGTACCGTACATGCCGGCCATCAAGTGGACGCGCGCGGCGGCGGTGGGGCTGTCGAAGCTGTCCAGCAGTTGGGCCGCCCGGTTGCTGTAGTGCCGCGCCTGCTTGCGCAAGGGAATGACGCCGCAGATCGCGCCGAGGCTGGCATAGTTGGTGGCCAGGGTCGGCGTTGCCTTCGACGCTCTTTCGGCCAGGTTGGTTCCGCGCATGGTGGAGTGGATCAGACGCAGCTTGTCGCCGGCGAAATAGTAGATCCGCGTCAGTTCTTCGTGCGCCCGCGCAGCGGTCAGGAAGAAATCGTCCGCGGCCCGGCGGCTTTTCCCATCGCTCTTCTGTCGGGCGGACGGCAGGCCACCGGTCATCCGGCTGATCGCCTGGACCGCAATCTGCATGAGCAGGTCGAGAGCGAGGCCGGCGGTTCGTTTCGGCATCGGGGAGTCAAGAAGCGCCAGTCCCTCTTCGTAGGCCCGGCGGGCGAGCTCCATCCGCCCGAGGCTGAGATAGGCTTCGCCAAGCATCAGGTGACAGTGCGCCCGCCGGCTTCGTGAAAGCAGGCTGTTGTCGCTCCCGGCGATATCGAGCAGCTCCATCAGGTGGGTGATCGCGCCTTCATTGTCGAACTGCCGCACCTTCAGCTCCGCGACGTCGTACAGAAGCGCGACCGTCCGCGACCGATTGCCGGCAGATCGCCAATGATGAAGCAGGATGGGAAGGTCTTCGACGTCGAGCGTGTCCCTGCGGCTCTCCATCCCCTCCGCAATCGCGGCGTGGACCTCGATGCGCTGCTCCGAAAGCAGGCCCTGATAGGCGACGTTCCGGATCGTGTCGTGGCGGAGGACGTATCGCCTCGGTGCCTCGGATATCGTTCTGAAGAAATGCAGGCCGCGCAGCCGATCGACTGCAGCCTCGACGTCGATATCGGCGGCCCGGACCGGCTCCAGGGAGCGGAGGTCGCCGGCCGTGAACGAGGATCCGATGACGCTGGCGATCTTCAGCACCAGTTGGTCGTCGACCGAGAGGCGGTCCATGCGGCTCCGGATTGCCGCTTCCACCGAATCCGGAAGGCGGTTTTTGCTGGCATCCGCCGCTTCCCCGGCGGCGTCCGCATCGAGGCCGCCGTCTTCGTCCCCCTGATTGATGCCGTGACAAATCTCGCTGACGAAAAGCGGGTTGCCGGCCGTGACCTCGATCAGCATCGAATAGAGCCAGTCGGGCAAGTTCGATCTGCCGCGAAGGAAGCGCCGGCACAGCGTGGCGACATCGCTGTCGGACAGCCGGCCGAGCCGGATCTCCTCGTGCCGTACCTGTCCGGACAATTCTGAAAAAGCCGGGGTGGCCTTGTCGCCGCGGGGGCGTCTGGTCGTTACCAGGCAGAACGGCGCATTCGCCCTCAGGAGATCGGCTGCTAGCGACAGCGAGTGTTCGTCCAGCCAGTGGAGGTCTTCCAGGACGAGCAGGCAGGGTTCCGCCTTCAGTTTTTCCGAAATGATATGCGTCAGCAGCCTGCGCAGATTCTGCGCGCGCGTTTCCCGCGACAACTCCGCCGTCGCGCGGCTCTCCTGCAGGCGCAGGTTGAGGACATCGTTGAGGAGCGGAAGGAATCTGGCATACGCGGGATCGCTCATCAGGCGCCGCCGGATGCCGCTGGCGATGAAGGCCGGGCCGGGCGACTCCTCCGCGAGCTCCAGGCATTGCCGGATTACGGTCCGCCACGCGAAGTAGGGCGTCCGTGTCTCCATCACGTTCGCCCTGCCGACCAGGGGGCGTATCGCGTATCCGGGACAGAGCTTCACAAGTTCTGCCACCAGGGCCGACTTGCCGATACCGGCAGCGCCTTCGATCTCCACAACGCTTCCTTCTCCCTGGGCGAGTCCTTCCAGGCCGAGGCCGAGGAGCTTCATTTCGTCGTGCCGGTTCACCAGTCCGTCGGCCGCCGGCAGGCCGGACCCGTTGTCAGCCCGCGTCGGGACGAAGCCGTTGACGACGCCGCGGATCCCGGCAATGTGCAGCGGCCACGGGCCGGCGAAGGTGATGCTGCGCTCTGCGCTAGCGGCGGTCCGCTCGTCGACAAGGACGCGGCCGGCGGCGACCGACAGCAGGCGCGCGGCACGGTTCACGGCCTGGCCCAGCACGGTATAGTCGCAACGGTGCTGCGCTCCGACCGGTCCGCAGAAGACGGTACCGGTCGCAATGCCCGCGGATATGCTTTCACCGCTTGCGCCGATCTCGGAATGAACCCGCATTGCATACATGACGGCGCGCTTCGGGTCGTCGCCGTGCGCGGCGCTCGGCAGGCCGAACACGGCC
>DATHRP010000366.1:0-7966 GCA_035465195.1 Afifellaceae bacterium
CAGGTAGGCCGCTTCCGGCCGGCCGGCACCGCGATAAGCGTCGAGTGGAACGGTGTTGGTGTAAACGCCCTTGCAGTTCACCCACGCCGTCTTGATGTCGTAGAGGCCGGTGGTCATGATGATCGCCAGCCAGGGGATGAACGGGCCGAACTGGCTCAGATAGGAGCCCATATTGGCGACGAACTCCACCTTCATCGCCGTGATCCTGCCTTCAGCATCGAGCGCGAAAGCGGCGGTCGACACATGGTCTCGGCCGTGCGCGTCCGCGAGGAAATGCTCGGTGCGTTCGCAGACCCATTTGACCGACCGGCCGAGTTTCCTGGCTGCCAGGGCAGCAAGCGGATATTCCCGGTAGCAGAATGCCTTGGTGCCGAAACCGCCACCCACCTCGGGCGTGATCACGCGGATTTTCTCCGGCGCGACGCCGATCTGATTGCTGATCAGGTCGCGAATGGCGTGAACGCCCTGGGTTCCAAGCGTCAGGGTGTAATGGTCGTTGTCAGGGTCGTATTCGGCGACGATCGACCGCGGCTCCATGTAATTGCAGACCAGCCGATTGTTCACGATCGTCAGTTCGGCGACCTTGTCCGCTGCGGCGAATGCAGCTTCGGTTGCATCCTTGTCGCCCTGTTCATACTCGAAGGCGACGTTCTGCGGACGGTGATCCCAGACCAGCGGCGCACCGGGCTTCATGGCGTCGGCCGTCTCGATCACTGCCGCAAGGATCTCGTAATCGATATCGATCATCTCGGCGGCCGATTTCGCCGCGTGGATGTCATCGGCAACGATGAAGGCAATCGCGTCGCCGACATGGCGGACGACATCGCCACAGAGAACGGGATAAGGCGGAATATCAATCGGCTTGCCGTCACTGGTCGGCCCCATGCCGATACAGGCAACAGGTGCGACGTCCTTCACGTCCTCACCAAGCAGGACAAGATGAACGCCCGGCGCCTGCCGCGCCGCCTCCACGCCGTTGACGGAAATCCGCGCGTGGGAGGCCGCGGACCTGAGGACGTATCCGGTCAGGTCACCGGGCACATCCGTCGCATACGTCCCCGCGCCTTTCAGCAGCGAGGCATCTTCGACACGGCGAGCGGAAGCGCCCATTCCGAACTTTGGCGGAGCGAGTTCATTCATGATGGCAGAAGCACCTGTTTAGTGGAGAACGGAGACACCTGATAATAACGCGTCAAAGCCAGAAGAAAACCCGTGTTTCGATCAGCCGCTACGCATGGCAGCCATGCGGCGCTTTTTCTTGGGTCAGCCTTGACCTGTCCCCTGAAGCAGCGTCTTTTGCCTGAAACAAGTCCAGCAGACCTATATGACGTTCGAAACCCTGTCCACGCGCTTCATTGCACTGCCAGGCAATGTTCGCGGTGCAATCTGGATCCTGTTCGCGACCCTGTTCTTCGCCATCATGGTCTCGCTGATCAAGGCTATCGGCCTCCGCCTGCCAATCTCGGAGATCCTGCTGGTGCGGCAAGCGGTCATGCTGCTGGTTACCTTGCCCGTCATAGTCCGGCATTTCCCCGATTCCATAGCCACCCGTCACCCTTGGGCGCATGCGGCGCGGACCGGGCTCGCGCTCGTCGGCATGTTCTGCGGCTTCACAGCGGTCGTCCACCTGCCGCTGGCAGATGCCACCGCTATCGGTTTCGCCAAGAGCTTCTTCATCACCATTTTCGCGATCATTTTCCTCAAGGAAGTTGTCGGCATACGCCGCTGGGGAGCCGTCCTGGTCGGGTTCATAGGTGTGTTGATCATGGTCCGACCGACTGCCGGCGACATCAATGTGTACGGCCTTGTGGCAGTGGTGGGCGCAGCCGCCGCCGGTCTGGTCATGATCCTTATCCGCTATCTTTCCCGCTTCGATCAGCCAATCACGATCCTTGCCTACCAGGTCGTCTTTGTCGGGCTGCTGATCGCACCGCTGGCGATCTACCAATGGGTCTGGCCGACGCCGACCGAGATGATGCTGATGACCGGCATCGGGATCATCTCCGTGGCCGCGCAAACCTGCAATATCCGCGCTTTCCGGGCTGGCGAGGCGACGTCCATTGCGGCACTGGACTATGTCCGTCTGGTCTGGGCAACGGCGATCGGGCTTGTCGTGTTTTCGGAATTTCCGTCGCTGGCGACATTGGCCGGCGCCGCGCTGGTCATCGCGGCGTCGCTCTACACAGTGCACCGCGAGGCTAGGCGTGGGCAGGAACTTGCCCGGTCGCCTGCCGGCCGCGGCTATAACAACTGATCTGGCCTATCTTGATCAGTAGATATCCAGGCGACGGACCTGACCGACGCGAGTGCGACAGACAAAACGCCTGGACCGTCCGCCATCGGCATGCCGTACGCGACCGGTGACCTCGTAGCAATTGCCGCCGAGATAGGTGATATGCCGGGTGTTTGCCCGCACCGGACCGCCGACAGCAGACCTGTAGCGCCGCCGGGCCGTCTGGCGGCAATTGCGGTCTGACGCCCGGATATAGCTCTCATGTTAGGAATGATAATAATCGTTGTAATGGTTGTCGTCGGCAGAGGCAGCCGCGGCACCGAGAACGCCGAGCAGGATTGCACCGGCGATCACCTCGCCGGCTTTCGGCTCGCGGCGTTTGTGTCGTTTGTGTTTGATCTGCTGGATCAAACCGCTGCCATCCGCAAATGACATTTGTGATCCGCGAGCAGATCCGGCACCAGCCGATTCAACCAGGAGCGCCAGCGCGAACGCAGCGGAAATGGCAGTCGATACAGTTCTCAAACCTGATTGCATGAACCCCTCCTCCAAAACGCCCCCGTCGGCAACGTATAGCGGCAAACCTTCCAGCACTGCCAATCGTGCATCCAACGTGCGCCGTTGCCGGCTGCAGGCCGATAGTCCGGACAGAGAAATCCAGCCGACCGACAACTTGGAGCAGTTGTAGCCAGTTTCCCCCAACCAAAAAATTTATCGAATTTAAACCACTGCGGTTAATCGGAAAAATCAGGAGTTCAAATACAGTCCGCTCGACCTAACTGGAATGGGACCGCGTACGACAGCCGCGGGCAACAACAAGAAGACGGCTAACCGGGCAGCAATAACTTGATAAGAAAAAAGCCCAACGAAATCGCTTCTCAGGAAGTGGATCAGAGCAAACGCAATACCTTGCGCTCGATGGGAGGCCTCGCCGCCTACGTCGCCCCGGCCATGACCGTCCTTGTCAGCGGCGATCCGGCTCGCGCGCATCATCGATCGGACCATCCAGACCCCTGTAAGAATTTCCCGAATTCCCCCTATTGCACGTCGGCATTCTGATGCTCGATCCGTTTACAGGACGGCGCTTTCCCATGCCCGATTGCCATTGGGGGTGAAATAGTCTGCTTTCGCAAGGCTTTACCGCCCATACACCATAAAGCCTGACGGTGACAACCGGCCCGGGAAATTAACGCATATTACATCAAGCCCGCGAATAGTTGCAGGACAACCGCCGGGATAAGGCGTGAGCGTATGATCACACTTAATCCAGGAAGCGGTTTTTCGTGGCTGAACAGCAGAATCCGGACCGGACGACGCGGTCGACCGAGGTCGATCAGGACCGTCGGCGCGCGCTCGCATCGATGGGTAAGTTCGCCGCTTACGTCGCACCCGCAATGACCGTGCTGATTCAAGGCGACGACGCCATGGCGCAGCCGGGCCCGCCGCCATGGTGGTGGTGGTGGCGTTGGCGCCGCCGGCCGCGTCCGAGATGGTGTGATTCCGCTTTCTGACCGCACAGGCTCCGTCGACCTGTCACTTCGGCAAATTCGTCCTTTGCGATCCCGACGCGATTGGCTAGACAAGGCCGACTTTCAAACCGACGGATCATTCCATGCGTATTGCCATAATTGGAACCGGCTATGTCGGTCTCGTATCCGGCGTATGCTTCTCGGAATTCGGATTCGATGTCACATGCGTCGATACCGATCCCGAGAAGATCGCCCGGCTCGAGGACGGGGTCGTTCCGATCTTCGAGCCCGGCCTCGAGGATATGCTGGCCCGCAATAGCGCCCGCCTGGCTTTCACCACCGATCTGCAGGCCGCCCTTTCGAATGCCGATGCCGTCTTCATCGCGGTCGGTACGCCTTCCCGGCGTGGCGACGGCGAGGCCGATCTGACATACGTCGAAGCGGCGGCCCGTCAGGTTGCACGGGCGATGCGTCCGGGAACGCTTGTCGTCGTGAAATCGACCGTCGTCGTCGGCACCACGAGGCGCATCAAGCAGATCATTGCGGACGAAACTCCCGGCAAGGACTTCTCGATCGCCTCGAACCCGGAATTCCTTCGCGAGGGTTCGGCAATCGAGGATTTCATGCGTCCCGACCGGGTCGTCGTCGGCGTGGACGACGATCGTGGCGAACGGATCCTGCGCCAACTCTATCGTCCGCTGAACCTGCGCGAGACGCCCATCGTCGTGACAAGCTTGGAGAACGCGGAGATCACCAAGTACGCCGCAAATGCCTTTCTCGCCATGAAGGTCACCTTCATCAACGAGATCGCGGATCTTTGTGAAAAGGCGGGCGGCGACGTGCAGGACATCGCCAAGGCCATCGGCATCGACAATCGGATCGGTTCGAAATTCCTCCATCCCGGCCCGGGCTATGGCGGCTCCTGCTTCCCGAAGGACACGCGCGCCATGGCTGCCACCGCGGCGCGCTTCGGAGCGCCTATCCGCCTCGTCGAGACGACGATCAGCGTCAATGATGAGCGGATAGCGAAGCTCGCCGACAAGGTCGCCACCGAATATGAGGGTGATCTTTCCGGCAAGACCGTTGCCGTGCTGGGCATCGCGTTCAAACCGAACACCGACGATATTCGCGAGGCGGCAAGCCTGACCCTCATTCCGGCCCTGCAAGAGGCAGGCGCGATCATTCGCGCCCATGACCCGGAAGCCATGACTGCGGCGAAGCACGTACTGGAAAACGTCGTCTGGTGCGACGATGCCTACGAAGCGTGCAACCGGGCAGACATCGTGGTCATATTGACCGAATGGAACGAATATCGCGGACTTGACCTGACAAGGATCGCGGCATCCATGCGTGGCCGCATCCTGATCGACTTCCGCAATGTCTACCGGCTGAGCGAAATGCGGAATTGCCCGCTAAGATATGTGAGTGTCGGGCGCCCTACCGTGGAAGGGCCAGTCTGAGCACGCTGCAAGCCGATCCCGGCCAGTCGCCCGTCAAACGGCAGCCTGATCGTTTCGCGGCACATCGACGTCACCGCCCGATCGGGACGGAATGTCTGCCCGGCGCCGAAACCTGCGGAACGGGCTGAGGAGTGCGTTCAGAAGGATCGTCAGATCGAGCGCCATCGTCCGGTTGTCGGCATACCAGACATCGTCAGCCAAACCGCCGTCAGCTGCCCCTGTCGGATGCTTCCACGATATGAGGCCGGGCCGAACGAACTGCCGGCGGAAATCGTCGCTGCCGAGATGGGACAGCGCCTGCAGCGGGAGCGGCCGCGGACCGACGAAACTGATATCCCCGCGTAACACATTCCACAACCTCGGCAACCTGGCGAGCGATGTCAGTTCCAGGTATCGCCCGAGCACCGTCTTCCGTTCCTCATCCGAAAGCACCCCGCCGTCGGGGCGATAGGCATGCCTCAGGGTCCGGAAACGCAGAAGCCCGACCGGACGGCCGAAAAGGCCCGGAGACGGATCGCGGTCGAAAACGGGGCGTCCGTGAATAGCCAGGACAAGCGCCGCCAATATCGCAAGAAGCGGGCCGAAAACAACGAGCCCCGTTGCCGCCATCGCCAAGTCGAGCGTCCGCTTCAAGACCTGCCCCGAACGTGCCTCGGCCTCCAACCGGGCCGACTCGACGAGCGATCTGAACTGCTCAAGATGTTCGGTTCGATTGAACTTCTGCTCGAGCAGATCGCCCGCATTGCGTTTCATGAGCGCGAGCGCTTCGGGATTGTCGGCCGCATGCTCGAGCGCGTCGGCGAACGCGGCCGCTGCGCCCGGCCGGACCACGTAACCGCAATCATGCTGGGCGATCAGGCCGGCCAGCCAGCCGGGATAATTGATGACGACCGGCAAACCCGCCTCAAGATAGTCCGCAAATTCCACCGGTGCAGCGGAAGCATGGATTTCAGGATCGGAATCCAGGACCGCAAGTCCGACGCCGCAATTCCCGAGCACCGGCAGCAGAGATCGCCGCCCCTGCGTCCCGCTCATGACCACGTTTCCAAGCTGCCTTACGGCGATATCCCTGGAAATCGCACCGCGCCTCGGTCCCTCCCCGGCCAGCAGTATCACGATATCCTCACGCTCCCGCAGCCTGAGCAGCGCCGCCGCGTCGAGCACGGCATCGACGCCGTGCTCGCTGTCCAGCGGGCCGGTATAGGCTGCAACGAGCTGCCCGGGTCTGATCGCCGGGAAGCGATCCGGTAGGGTCGACTTGCCGGTATCATCCGCTGCGGGCAAACTGCCGAACGGCGGGATCGTTTCGAGATCGAAGCGGCCGACGCCGA
The DNA here is from genome assembly GCA_035465195.1 of Afifellaceae bacterium. Classification (GTDB taxonomy): domain Bacteria; phylum Pseudomonadota; class Alphaproteobacteria; order Rhizobiales; family Afifellaceae; genus CAMYKZ01. The sequence goes on from DATHRP010000366.1 coordinate 6,494, forward strand.
AGTCGCTCGCGGCCTCCGCGACATGGTCGGCGATAGCCGCGACCTTATCCGCCGTCCGACATGCCAGCCTTTCCAGCATCGACATCAGTAGCGAAGACAGCGGGTTGGAGCGTCCGGCTGCGCGTTCAACGCGGTAGCTCAACGAACGAACTTCGTAGACCATCGGAATACGCCGCAGCAGGCGCGCTATTGTCGCCGCGACGACATCGCCGGACGACCCGGAAGTTGCAATCACGAGATCGAAGCCGCTTGCGGCATGGGCTGCCAGAGCGCTCGCATATTGGAACCATGCACGGAGCCGCTGTGTGCCGTGCCCGCCGCCTGCAAGGTTGAACTCGACTATCCTGATACCGTCTACAAATCCCTGGCGCCGATTGGCGCGGAACGGCACTGTCAGCCCGCTGCACGACATGAAACGACACCCGCACAGCACCGTCACTTCATGGCCGGCCTCAGCCAAATTGCGTGCAAGGTCGTAGCTGCGGATTCCGGTGGAACCGACTGCCGTACTGAACCCATGGTCGAGCCAAAGTATCTTCACGGGCAAATCTCTTGAGGGACCGCACCATGAATCGATTCTGCCCTTGCCGACAAGTTGAAAAGGCCGCGACCTGCTGGCCTCCGGAACAATTATGCCTCGGATTCGCCACGTAAGCTCTCGCGACCGAGGATGCTGGTGTCAATTCCCAATTCATTTCGGGCGACCGTCCAGATCGCCAGGTTGAAGAGCAGTCCGGCGGCGACGTTTGCAGCGGCAGCTCCGATCATGCCCCATGCGGGTATCAGGACGCAGCAGGCGGCTATATTGACCAGCGTTCCATAGGCAAACCACCGGGTCACGGTCCAGCCGCGGTCGGAAACCGTCAACAGCGACGCAGCGGTGCCGAACCCGGAATTGATCATCTGACCGACGAGCAGGATCACGGCAATCGGCGCGGCAGCAGCGAATTCGACGCCGAAGACCAGCGATATCAGCGGGTCGCCGAACAGCAGCATGATGATCGGCAGCGGCAGGCTGGCAAGGAAAGCAAGTCGCGCGGAATGGCGCGCCGCATGGCTGACTGCGTTCATGTCGCCTTTCGCCAGGTTGACGGCGAAAGTCTGGGTGACCAGGGCGTTTATGCTGACATAGACGATGCCGCCGACGACGGCGACCTGGGCGGCAACCCTGTATATGCCAACATCCGCGCTCGACGCCAGTAATGCGCCGAGCAGCAGGATGTCGACGTAGTTGTTCACCACCGCTATGCCGCCCTTGGCCGCGAACGATGCCGACCCTGAAATCCACGACCGGCGATATGTCGCCCGGGACTTCAGGAGTTCGCCGGGAAGATGGCGGCAAGCGACCCATAAACCGGCGGCAAAGGCGGCAAAAGACGCCGCGACGAGAGCATGAAGGGCAGTTCCGATATCGACGCTGCCACCCGACCAGGCTCCCAGCGCGCCGAAGCTGGCCAACAGGACGGCAGGTCG
>DATHRP010000367.1:0-6029 GCA_035465195.1 Afifellaceae bacterium
TCGCTCACAAATTGTTTTACGGCAATTTGCCGCTGCCCCCGGGGCATCGCTACAGGGTTTCGAGAAATGCGACGAGATCGGCGATTTCTCCGTCGTCGAGCCGCAACGCCTTCAAGAGCCCCCGGCCGTCGCTGTGGATGCGGGAGGGGTCGAGGTCCGAATAATGGCGCACGACGTCCTCCAGCGTCGCCAGGCTGCCGTCGTGCATGTAGGGCGGCGTCCCGGCGACGCCACGCAGCTTAGGCACGGCGAATTCGCCCCAGTTCCTGGGTTTCAGGTCGAGATAGCGGGTTTTGGCGGCGCCCGACCGGCCGGGATCGTCGCTGTGCGGGCCGAGCAGGTTGAAGGGCGAGGCCTTGAGCAGGGGGATGGCGTCGTAGCGCCCCTTGTCGACACCGCCGCCGGCCACGAAAAGCGGCATGCCGACATCGCCGAACTCGCCGTTGGAGAATGTCGGGCCGAAATGGCAGACATGGCACTGGCCGCGGCCGAAGAACAATTTCGCGCCGCGCGCCGCCGCCGCCGGATAGAGCTTCGCCGCCTCGCGGTCGCCAGCGGCCACGGCATCGCGGAAATCGTCGAACGGCGTGCGTTCGCTCACCAGCGTCTCCTGGAAGGCGGCAAGCGCCTTGGCGACCAGCACCATCACCGTATCGCCCCGGCGCAGGGCCTCGTCGGGCCCGAAAACGGCTTCGAACCCGGTCCGCTGGGCATCGTCTTCGGCAAGCAGGCTTTCGATCAGCGCCGGGCTGGTGGCGAATTCCACGTTCTTGTGGAAGGTCCGGATGCTCGATGCCCACAGGCTGTCGGTGCCGCCGTCGCGCCCGAACCATCGATTGTAGCGGACATTGTCGAGGCCCGGCGCGTTGCGCGTCAGCGGCACGCGGCCCTTGCTGACGGCGAGCTGTTCGGCGAAACCGTGTTCCGGGCGATGGCAGGTGGCGCAGGACATGACGGCGCCGGCCGAAAGCCGCGGCTCGAAGAACAGCCGGAAGCCGAGCCGGGCGGCCGCCGGATCGCCGGAAACACGGTTGCTCGGGTCGGGCTGCCACGGCGCCGGCCAGGGGCCCTGGCGGACTATGGCGGCCTGTTCTGCCTCACTCAGCATGTCGAGCGGGTCGGGCGGCGGCTCCGCGCTTGCCCCGCCGGCTCCGCCCGCCGTTGCCAGCCACGCGGCAAGCACCGCAATGTGCAAACGGCCGGTCAGCACGGTTCACTCGACACGGATTTCCGCTTCCAGGCTGTCATCCAGGGTGCCGTCGTTCAGTTGCAGCCGGACGCGCCAAACGCCCGGCATATGGACCATGAGACCCTCGGCGCGGAACCGGCCGGGGCCGGTCTCCGTCACTTCGGGCGCGGTGTTCATGCCATGGCCGTGCGCCGGCATGGTGGCGTCGATAGCGATATCGCCGTCGAACGGATTGCCGTCGGCATCGCATGCGGTGATCTCGGCTGCAAACATGGCGCCGACCGCGATCGACGGCGGATCGGGGACGATGCTTGCCTGGAAACGTTCGCCGGCCATGGCGATGGCGCCGTCGGCTGTCTCTCCGCCACAGGCGCCGCCTGGTCCGCTTGCGGCTGCCCAGTTGGCAAGCGCTCCTTCGGCGAGCGTCGCGGCGTTGGCGCGCCCGATCTTCTCAGCGACCGCCGCCGGTAGGTCGGCGAGCCATTGCCGCGAGAATTCGGCATTGTCCTCAACGGCATACCAGCGTTCCGGCGTGTAGGTGTCGGTTCCGACCATGAAGCGGTCGGGGAAGTCGCGGAACAGCGAGCGCCAGGCGGGTACGAGCGCGCCGCCGCGGGCGAATTCGCTGCGGAAGGCGAGGTCGGCCTGCAGGCTAGGGTACTTCTCCAGCATCCGCCGGATCTCCTGCGGATCGGTGAAGCCGGAATGGGCCCAAAGGATGCGGATCCCGGGATCCTGCGCGAACATCCGCTCGACCGCCTCGGCGTCGGAATGCGCATGCAGGAAAATGCCGTAATGGCCGGCCAGCCGCACAACCGCGCGGACGACCGGCAGGTCGGCATCGGCGCCGAAGACATGGAATTCGCCGATGCCGGCATAGGGGCTCGCTGCCAGCTTCTCCTCCAGCATGGCCACGACGCTGTCGTCGTGCATCCATGAGGACAGTTCGCCGCGTCGGCGGTAGGGCCGGAGAACGGGCACGATGAAATCCGGCGCCAGCGCGTAGAGCTTCTGCGTACCCTCGTCGCTGGAACTGGAGACGAACGCCCGCTCCAGACCGGCGGCGCGGAGGATGGCGAGAGCGTCACCCGGCGGGAGCCGTTCCCAGGCGTCGTGCGAATAGTGGATATGGGTGTCGATCAGCGCGGCGCGGCCGTCTTTGCCGGCCTGTGCCCGGGCCGACGCGGCCGAGGCGACTGCGAACAGGGCGGCCACGGCGAAACGCGCCCACGCAGCGGGCCTTTGGGCCTCCGGCGTCATTGCGCGGGTTCTGCCTCCCCGGCGACCATGAGATTGGCTGCAACCATCTCCGCTGCCTCCTGCAACTGCTCCTCCGACTGCGCCGCGCCCCAGATCGCGATCTGCGCGGTGCCGAAGCCTTCGCGGGAATACATGAAGTTTTCCATGTGGATTTCAACAGTGCCGTAGTCGAACGAGAAGGATGAGTGCAGCCAGTCCATGCCGTTGATCGTGCGGGAGACCTGGACCAGATCCTTGACGCCGTCCGGGCCGGCACCGGCTTCGGCATTCTCCACGATCACCTTCTTCATCGTCGGCCTGTCGACATAGAGATGCTCCGTGATCAGGCCGAGATAGACGCCGGAACCGGACGTAAAGGCCTTCTCGAACTCCTCTCCGAGGTTGGTCGGCCGCCAGGCGTCGTCTGGCAGGCACAGCTCGACTGGCACGACGTTTGAGGCGACGGCGGTGCAATCGGACCCCGCGTCGACAAGTGTTTCCGCATATTCCCAGGTCTGGTCGTCGTTGAGGATGACGGTACGGCTGTTGAACTCCATCCGGCCGACCTCGCCTGCACGTGCCGGCGCGGCCATGAGAAGCAGGAGGAGTGCCGTCGCGGATTTCATCTGTCGTCCAGTTGACCCTGCAGCTCGCGGTAACGTTGCGGTAATTATAGCAAATTCCGCCGGAACTTGAATTCGCCGGGCAATTCTTGCCACTCCGGCTGCCTTGCGCGGTTTACTCCGCGTCGCGCGACGGGCTGATCGTCCAGGTCAGGAACAGGATGATCGCGGCAGCGAATGCGCCGGCCAGCGCGAAGACCGAGCCGGCGGCCAGCATGCCGGATGTCGCCGCCCAGGTGATCGACGAGAAGGCCTCCGCGAACGTTGCGACGCGCGACGATGTCTGGCGGCGGCGAAACATGCTGCGCCGGGCCTGTGCGCGGAACCAGAGCTGGATCGCGGTCGCCGAGGCGGCGGCGGCGGCGATGCCGAGCATCGCGACCAGGGCGATCTGCAGCGAGGCGAACGATATGGCGATGATGAGCGGCGCCATGACCATGGCGACGGCGCCGAGCACCGCCTCGATCTTGGCGACGAGGATGGCGCGCGGCGAAATCGGCGCCGTGCGCACGAGATCGGGCGCATCCTCGCCGGATACCGCGAGCCAGGCGAGGCCACCGGAAAGCTGTCCGGCCGCCATCACCGTGACCGGCACGAGGATGGTGAGCGCGCCGGTCTCGTCGCCGAAATTGCGCCACAGCAGCAGGGCCGGCGGCAGCAGGTAGAAGATCTGCATCAGCGTCTGCGAGACGAGCCACGGATCGCGCCGGAGCAGCGCCCATTCCTTGTGCCTGAGCGCCTTGCGCGGCGAGACAGTACGGAACCCGTCGAGGCGGCGCTGCCGGACCCGGGTCTCGGCGATGCCGGCGGCGGCGGTGGCATGGTCGCCGAACCGGGTCGAGAACACCGCGATCGCGGTGGAAAGCAGCGCGAAGGAGAACATCATGGTGATCGCCAGCGCCGCCTGGTCCCCGAGCGCGGCGCGGGCCGGCAGCCAGACCAGACTGTCGGTATCCGGCGTCAGCGAGGCCACGATGTCGGAACTGAGGAAGGCGATCCGCGAAATGCTGCCGTAGAAGACGATTGCCGCCGCCTGCACGCCTATCACGAAGATGGCTCCGACGATCGCCGCGACGATCTGGGCGATCAGCCGGGTGCGCTGCGGACCGATCAGTCGAAACAGGGCCACAGTCAGCGCGACGGCCAGCGCCGCCGCCGTGGCGCCCATGGCGACGACGACGCCGTAGGCCGACAGCCAGCGCACACCGCCGGAGATCGCCAGCACGTTGATCACCGGGCCGGTCACCATGACGGCGAGCAGCACGGTGGAAACGGCGATCGCGCCGATCCTGAGCGCGAAGATCCGCCGCGAAGGAGCCGGCGAGGACAGGATCAAATCGAGGTCGGCACGGGCGTAAAAGGCACGAGTCACAGATTCCATTGCCTGTGACAGCATCAGCGACCAGGACAGGAGTGCGCATCCGGTGATGACGACCAGCGTGGTCTTGTCCGGGTTGTCGCCGACGCCGGCGTAACTCGCCACCATGCCGTAAGCGAGCAAATGCAGGAAACCGGCCAGCAGCAGCAGCGATACGGCGACGATCAGGCCGCGGCCGGGCTTGCCGGCGGTCATCATGGAAAACCAGTCGCGCCAGGCGAGCGCCAGTTCGTGGCGGACGAACCAGGGTATGGTCGCCGGCTGCATCAGGCCGCCTGTTCCTGCTCGGCGACCAACTGCAGGAAGATCTCCTCCAACGTCGTGCCCTCGCGGCCGGCGCGCCGGCGCAGTTCGTCGAGCGTACCGTTGGCGATCAGGCGGCCGCGGTCGATAACCCCGATCCGCTCGGCCATCCGTTCGGCGACTTCCAGGATATGCGTGGTCATGATCACCGTCATGCCCTTGCGCACCCGCTGCAGCAGCACGTCCTTGACGATGCGGGCCGAGCCTGCATCGAGGCCGGTCAGCGGTTCGTCGAGGATGATCAGCTTCGGGTCGTGCACCAGGGCGCCGGCCAGCGCCACCTTCTGGCGCATACCCTTGGAAAACCCGCCGCAGCGCTCGTGCGCGTGCGGTTCCAGCCCCAGCCAGCCGATCAGGTCGCGGGCGCGGGCATCGGCTTCCGCAGAGTCGATCGACCACAGGCCGGCGACGAATTCGAGATATTCGAAGGGCGTCAGCTTGTCGTAGATCATCGGTTCGTCGGAGACCCAGGCGGTAACCCGTTTCGCCCCGACCGGATCGCGCAGGGCATCGATGCCGAAGATGGAGATTCCGCCGGAATCCGGGCGCAGCAGCCCCGCTACCATGCGCAGGGTGGTGGTCTTTCCGGCGCCGTTCGGGCCGAGCAGGCAGTAGAATTCGCCGGCCTTCACGCTGAGATCGAGGCCGTCGACGGCCGGCCGGTCGAATGTCTTGACCAGCGCGCTGATTTCAAGCGCGGCGGCAGGCTCGCTGTCCATGGTCGGCAAAGTCTCCCGAAAAACCCCGTCACGGGCGAATAAGGCCTTTCCGGCTTACACGAGGGAGGTTTCGGGGACGTAAATCGAAGCCGATTGCGCTAATGCTGCGGTGCAGCAGGCGCCGGCCGGCCCTGCCGTCAGGCGGAGACGCCGGCGCGTCCGGCCGTCGCCGCTTCCACCTCGGCGGCATCGAGCGCCAGGTGATGGCGGATCCTGGCGCGGTCGGAATCGTCGAGCAGGCGGCCCGCGGCGATCTTGGAGAGCACCGGGACATCGTAGAAGCGCACGGCGTTGGAGAGTACGAAGACCTCCTCGATCAGGTCGGTGGTGCCGGCCGGAGAGGTGATGTCGTTGACGTTGTCGGAGCCGATGCGGACATGCACGCCGGCGGCCAGGAACTCCAGCACCCGGGCGATGCAGTTGTGCGTCGGCGTCGAAAGCGGCCTGAGCTGGCGCATGCTGATCGCCGCCGACGGGCAGGAGATGACGCCGATATTCCTTTCCGCCAGCTCGCTGGCCAGCTCGCCGAACCGGCATTCGTCGTAGGCAGACGGCGACAGGACATGGACCAGCCAGAC